>CAXICP010000088.1:0-9810 GCA_964022595.1 uncultured Salipiger sp. | reverse complement strand
TCGAAGACGATTCCGGCGCGCTGCAGACCTCGCAGCTGGTGTTCTACCCCGATGCCAACATGGACGGCGTCGCCGACAGCGCCACGCCGCTGACCGAAACCCCCGTGCTGGCCCAGGGCGAGCAGTTCGGCGTCGTGATCGAAGCGACCGTGCCGTCGACCAACGCCGCCGGCGCCACCGACACCATCACCGTGACCACCACCTCGCAGCTGGACGGCACCGTGCTGGCCACCAACACCGACACGCTGACCGTGTCCAACGACGCCATCATCGAGCTGGTCAAGTCGATGGTCGCCGATGCGTCCTCGGCGGGCGATCCGGGCATCATCGACGCGGGCGACGTTGTCACCGTCACCCTGACCTATTCGTCCACCGGACTTGTCGCCGCCAACAACTACACCGTGATCGACGTTCTGGACGCGGGGTTCGAATACGTGCCGGGCACGGCGGTCTGGTCCGACACGGCCGGCACGCTTGACGACAACAACGGCTCGACCGTGGTCGACTCGACCAACGGCAGCGGCGAGACCATCGCCTGGGATTACGACGACGGGCAGACGGTCAACTTCAGCATCTCGTCGGTCGGATCGGGCCGGTCGGGCAGCGTGACCTTCCAGGCGCGCATCGCATCCACCGCGCAGGCCGGCGTGCTGACCAACGTCGCCAGCCAAAGCGTCGACGGCACCGCCTTCCCGCCGTCCAACACCGCATCGGTCACCGTCGACAGCCAGTTTTCCGTGTCGATCGCCGATACCGCCATCAACGCCGACGGCACGCCCAACGGCGTCACCACGTCGGCCACCGATGACGATGCCGCGCAGAACGACGTGGTGACCGAAACCGGCGATGTGTTCCAGGGCGCGACGATCCGCCAGGAATTCGTGCTGACCAACAATTCCAACGAAGCCGACAGCCTTGCGGTCGATGTGGCCAACCTTGACTACCCGGCGGGCACCACCTTCCGCATCGTGGGCGCCGACGGCATTACCCCGGTGATCGGCTCGGTCGGCCCGCTTGCCATCGGCGAAAGCACCAAGGTCACGCTGATCGCGACCCTGCCCACCGATGTGGCCCCGACCCCGGCCGGATCGACCAACTACACCGCGACCATGACCGTGACATCCGACGCCTCGGGGGTTTCCGACACGTCGACGGCGGAATTCACCGGCGCGGTGCTGGCGGCCTCGGTCGATCTGGAAAACAACGTCGCGGGCTTTGAAGGTGACGGCGCAGCGCCGACCAACGGCGGCGCCCCCTGGATCAGCAACGCCACCGATCCCGGCGTCGCGACCAGCTTCGACATGGTGGTGCAGAACAACGGCCCGGTGTCCGACAGCTACAACCTGTCGCTGGCCCAGCCCCTTCCCGAAGGCTGGACGGTCGAATTCCGCGACGCGGGCGGCACGCTTGTGACCAACACCGGCACCATCGCCGCCGGGGCGCAGGAAACCCTGACCGTCACCGTGGTTCCGGCCGACACCGCCCCCGCCGCCGCCACGCCCATCGACATCCAGGTGGCAAGCTCGGTTTCGGGGCAATCCGACCGGATCGTCAACGAAGTCACGGTCAACGCGGTCTACGACGTGCAGATCCTTGAAGATCAAAGCGTGCAGGCCTCGCCCGGTGGCATCGTCGACATGCTGCACACCATCACCAACGAGGGCAATTCGGACGTGACCGAAGGCGCCATCACCCAGACCGGACTGATCAACTTTTCCGGCGCCATCTTCTGGGACCAGAACGACAACGGCGTGATCGATGCCACCGACCCGGTGATCGACAACTTCAACGACCTGACCGACGGCATCGCGCCGGGCAGCAACGGTCTTGCGGCGGGTGACACCATCTCGGTCATCTACCGGGTCCAGACGCCTTCGACGGCAACGCCGGGCGTGTCGGAAATCGGCACCCTGTCGCTGGGCACCGCGCTGAACGGGGGCACGGCAACCGATGCCGATACCGCCGACAACGCCAACGAGGACCGCATCGTCATCATCGCCGGCGACGTGACCCTCACCAAGTACCAGTACATCGACGCGAACTGTGACGGCACCGCGGGCAGCTTCACCAAGACGCGCCAGCCGGTCGAGCCGGGCCAGTGCATCCGCTACATGATCGAAGCGTCCAACACCGGCAGCTTCGAGGCCACGAACGTGACCATCTCGGATGCGGCCCCTGCCTACACGACCGTCACGAATTGCGGTGGATCGTGCGCCGAAACGCTGTTCCCGGCTGGCAGCACCGCGACGATCACGTCCAGCTCCGTCTCCAGCGACCATGGAACGGTCCTGCCTGGTGGCGTCGCGCGGCTCGAATTCACCGTAGAGGTGGACAACTAGGTCCACCCACCTGGCCCCCGCCTTCGGGCGGGGGTCTTTTTCCCCCCTGCCTGTCCTTCTGCCTTTCCCCCCGCGGCGGCCCAGCCGTTCGCCCCCCTTCCCCCCAGATCCCGAGGAGCGAGACTGATGCGCAGTTTCCATCGCTTTGCCGGCACGGGTGTGGCCCGGTTCCTTGTCATCGCTGCCACCGCTCTTTGCCTCATGACCCACGCCGCCACGGCCCAGCAATCCGCCGCCGGCACCATCATCCGCAACATCGCCCGCATCACCTATTTCGACACCGGGCTTGGCATTCTCGTCACCCTTGATTCAAACGCCGTCGAAGCCCGCGTCAGCATGGTTCCGGCGCTTGAGGTTTCGGGCCGCGACACGCTTTTCCTGTCGCGCGGCGCCATGGACCAGTTTCATTTCCGCATCTCGAACACCGGCAACGTCGGGCTTGACGTCACCCCGGCCATCGCCACCACCGGCGAAAGCGGCCAGGTCATGAACCCGCAGCTTTTCATCGACCTGAACGGCAACGGCATCGTCGATGCCTCGGACCGCGAACTGGACGCGGGCGAAGGTTTCGCGCTGGATGCCGGCGCCCATGCCGACCTTGTCTATACCTTTCAGATCGCCCCCGGCGCGCAGCCCGGCAACAGCTTCGACGTGACGCTGACCGCCACGGGCCTGCCGCGCGTTGCCGGCGGCACCCTGCGCACCGCGCCCGTGTCCGGCACCGGCGAGGGCCAGGCCGAGATCGTCGCCGCCACGCTTGAAATCGAAAAATCCCAGGCCCTGCGCCAATCCGGTGACGCGGCAAGCGTGCTCTACGGGCTGCGCCTGCGCAACAATTCGGACGCGCCCGTCGCGGGCTATGCCGACATCGACGGCGCGCCGCTGCGCATCGACGGCGCCGCCACGACCGGCATCGTGCTGCGCGATGACATCCCGCTGAACGCCCGCTTTGCATCGATCGACCGCACCGGCGGCATGACCGCGCTGTACCACCGCGCGGGCGATGCCCTGCACGACTACACCACCCTGGCCCCGCGCGATCCGGCGCAGGTCGATGCGGTCGGCTTCTTCCTGCCCGGCGATTTCCCGGTGGGCCGGTCCGCCGATGTGGGCTTTACCGTCACGGTCGATCCCGCGCTGGGGGCGGTGCAGCTGGAAAACACCGCCCGCAGCTTCCTGCCCACCGCCGACAGCCTTGCGCGGCTGTGGTCCAACACCGTCACCCTTGCGGTGAACGCGGGCGAAGCCGGAACGCTGGATTTCGTCGACCCGCTGACCGGGGCGCAGACCGGCGCCACCGACCTTGACGACAACCTTGTCACCCGGCTGACAAGCGGAGCATGCAACCTGACGCCCGATGCCGACACGGTGCAGATCACGCTGCAAAGCGGCCAGACCGGCGATGTGGAAACCACGACCGCCTTTGAAATCGGCCCCAACACCGGCGTCTTCGTCATCGCGCCGCTGCCCCTGGCGGAAATGGCCGCGCCGCGCGCCGGCGATGGCGTTCTGGCCTCTGGGCGGGGCGATACCGTGCGGGCCCGGGCCGTCTGCGGCGCCACGGGGCTGACCGCAACGATCATGGTGGCGCCGGGGAACTTCGTCTTCGATGCTATCGGCAACGAGCCGGTCGAAGGCGTCACCGTCGCGCTGATCGACGCGGGCACCGGGCTGGAACGCGCGCGCCTGACGTCCGATGCGCGCGGCTACTTCGCCTTTGGCGACATCCCCGCCGGGCGCTACAGCTACGACATCCTGGATGCTCCGAACTGGCGCTTTCCCACCGAACGGCTTGATTTCCGGGGCTTCGGGCGGATCGTCACCGACGCGGCCTTCGGCGGCAGCTTTGCCCACGCGGGTGGCCTTCTGATGTCATCGGACATTCCGGTCGATCCCCATTACGGCGCCCCCGTCGCGCTGGAAAAGGAAGCCGACCGCGACCGCGTGATGCAAGGCGAATTCGTCACCTACACGCTGGAACTGACCAACAACATGCGCCAGGCCTTGGTGGGGGCGCAGATCCTTGACCGCCCGCCCCACGGCGTGACGCTGGTGCCCGGTTCGGTCACGCTGGACGGCACGCGCATCGACGATCCCGTCCGCGACGATCAAGGAGACCTGCTGTTCGACCTTGGCAACATCGCGCCGCTGGACAGGCTTGACCTTGGCTATGTCATGACCGTCGGCGCCGCCGCCCGCGAGGGCGACCTTGAAAACACCGCGCTTCTGTCGGGCCGGCAGGCCGGCACCGGCACACAGCTGCAATCGGCCCCCGCCCGCGCCGTGGTGCGGCTGGACAATTCCGGCGGCGTCTTTGCCCGGCAGGGCACGATCCTGGGCACCGTGTTCATGGATTGCGACGCCAACGGCATCCAGGGCGACCGGCGCGAACCGGGCATCCCCGGCGTGCGCATCGTCACCCAGGAAGGGCTGTTCGTGGTCACCGACCGTAACGGCAAGTATTCCCTGCCCGGCATGCGCCCCGTGACCCACGCCTTTCAGGTGCAGGGCGCCACGCTGCCCGCCGGAACGCAGGTCGCCGTGACCCGCACCAACGATCTGCGCCGGGGCGGCTCGCGCCTCGTGCCGCTGCGCCGGGGCGAGCTGCGCACCGAAAACTTCGCCGTGCGCGCCTGCACCCCCGGCGCGCTTGCCGAAATCGACGCCCGGCGCGATCGCTTCGATGCAGACGCCGCGCCCGCCACGCTGCGCGCCGCCGACATGCCCATCGAAGGCGCGCGCAACCCCCAGCGTTCGGCCCGCACCGAAGCCGGCGCCGCGACCACAACCCAGCTGACCCCGCAGGCGCTGCAGGCTGCCCCCGAAACCGCCGATGCGCCGCGCCGCCCGGCGCTGGCCGCCAAGGCGCGCGCCGCCCGCCGCCCGCTGGATGCGCTGGTCAGATCGCTTGACCCCGAACCGGCCTTCCTGGACATCGCCGACGGCGACACCCTTTCGCGCCGCACCCGCAACATCCGCGTCAAGGGCAAGGCCGACCTTGCGCTGGGGCTGCTGCTGAACGGGCGCGCGCTTGGCGCCGACCGCATCGGCGAACAAAGCGCCTGGGCCGAACGCAACGTGCAGGCCGCCGAATTCGTCGCGGTGAAACTGCGCCCGGGCGCCAACACGCTGACCCTGGTGGGGCGCGACGGCTTTGGCATCGAACGGCTGCGCCACGAAATCACCGTGACCGCCCCGGGCGATCCGGCGCGGATCGAAATCACCGCCCCCGCCGAGGCCAGCGCCGATCCGGTCAGCGTCGTGCCCGTCGTGGTGCGCATCCTGGATGCGCGCGGCCTGCCGGTTCCGGCCTCGGCCACGGTCACGCTGGGCGCCGACCGAGCGCTGTGGGATGTCACCGACATCCGCCCCGGCACCCCCGGCCTTCAGGCCTATATCGACAACGGCGAGGCCACCTTCGGCCTGATCCCGCCGCAGGTGTCCGGGCCCGACCTTGTCACCGTCACCAGCGGCTTTGCCCGCGCCGAGGCGCGCGTCGCCTTCACCCCCAACCTGGACGAACGCATCATGATCGGCGTCATCGAAGGCGCCGTGTCGCTGGGCGGCAAGTCCGGCAGCGCGCTGCTGCCCAGCGACGGCTTCAGCCATTTCGAAGACACCGCCACCGGCCTGCGCGGCGAGCTTTACCTCAAGGGCGCGATCCGGGGCGATGCCCTGCTGACGCTGCGCTACAGCTCTGACCAGGACACCCAAGACCGCCTGTTCCGCGACATCCGGGGCGATGAATACTACCCCGTCTATGGCGACACATCCGAACGCGGCTGGGACGCGCAATCGTCTTCGAACCTGTACGTGAAGGTGGAAAAGGGCCGGTCCTACGTGCTTTACGGCGATATCGCGATCCAGCCGGAATCCTCGGCCTTCAAGCTGGGCGGCATGCGCCGCGTGACCACCGGCGCCAAGGCGCACTGGGAAAACGAACGGGTGTCGGTGTCGGTCTTTGCCGCGCGCACCGCGCAGGAACAGCAGGTGGTGGAATTCGCCGGGCGCGGCGTGTCCGGCCCCTATGATCTGAACCTGGGCGATTACGTCGACGGCTCGGAACGGGTCGAACGGCTGGTGCGCGACGAGGATGGCGGCGACATCCTGTCCGCCACCTCTCTGCGGCGCGGCACCGATTACGTGCTGGATTTCTTCGCCGACACCATCACCTTTGACGACCCGCTGGCCCAGTTCGACGCCGACGGCAACCCGGTGTCCGTGCGCGTCACCTACGAGGTGGAAAGCGACGGCGCCGACCGCTACTGGCTTTACGGCGCCGAGGTGAACTACGCCCTGACCGAGCGCACCAGCGTCGGCGCCCGCGCGGTGCATGCGGACGCCCCCGTCGGCAACCCCGCCCGCGCCCGGCTGCAATCGGCCTATGTGCGCCACGAAACCGCGCAAGGCGGACTGTGGGAAGCCGAAATCGCCCGCTCGGAAAACGCCGATCAGGTCAGCGACTTCGCCGCGCGCCTGTCCTATGGCATCGTCACCGACACCGACCGCCTTGATTTCGAGGCAAGCCACACCGGCAGCGATTTCATGGATGGCGGCCTTGCCCGCCCCGGCACCACGCAGGTCCGCCTGTCTTACGGGCTGGACATCGGCAAGGACAACGATCTTGGGTTTTCCGCCGAATACCTGCGCGACCGGGATGCGGGCAGCATGCGCCTGACGCTGGATGCCATCTATTCGCACCGCTTCACCGAAGGCTTTCGCGGCGAGATCGGCATCGAACTGGAACGCCGCCAAAGGGATGGCCGGCGCCGCGACGCCGCCGCGCTGATCCTGGGCGGCGAATGGACCCCGGTGCAGCGCCCCGGCGTGTCGGTGCGCAGCCAGCTGCGCCTGCCCGTCGCGGGGCAGGATCGCGACCCCGCCGAACTGACCCTTGGCATGTACCGCGAGGCCCGCCCCGGCTGGCGCGTGCACAACGAGATCGAGCTGACGTTCGACGGCGACATGGTCATGACCCGCTCGCGCTTCGGCATGGTCTACCAGCTGAACGACTGGCTGTCGGGCACCACCGAGCTGACCGAAACCTCGGGCGATCCCGAAGAAACCATGGTGCAGGGTTTCGGCGCCGAATGGGAGGTCAACGGCCTTACCACCCTGCGCGCCGACATCGAACATTCGCGCGGGGCCAAAACCGGCGCGGACCGGCTGACCAGCGTGGCGCTGGGGGTCAAATGGCACAACAATGCGCAGACCCTCGTGGGCGATGCCGACCTTGAAGCCACCTTCGAAGAACAGGGCAACACCTATTACGCCGGGCTTGGCATGGCGGCGCAGATCACCGATGACTGGGCCGTGCTGGGGCGCAGCCGCATCGCGCGCGATCAGCGCGACGGCAGGGAAAAGCTGCGCGCCCGCACCCGGATCGGCGCGTCCTACCGTCCGATCCAAGACCCCCGCCTTGACGTGCTGGCCTGGTACGAGCACCGGCTGGAAAAGCAGCATGGCCGCTCGGAAACGCATCTGTGGTCCGTCGATGCCAGCTACGAGGCCGACGCCGACCTGCGCCTGAACGGCAAGTATGCCGGCCAGCACCAGCGCATTTCGGGCGGGCCGGTCGATGCCGCGACCACCACGCAGCTGCTGCAGGCGGGCGCCTACATGGATTTCGCCGACGACCGGTTCCAGGTCGGCGTGAACGCGGCGCATCTGTGGGACAGCCGCGGCGGCAGCACCACCGGGCTGGGCGCCGAACTGGGCTTTTCCCCGGCGCCGGGCAGCCTGCTGTCGGTGGGATACAACGCCGTCAACGGCCGCGTGGCCGGCCTGACGGACCTTTACCAGGAGGGGTTCTATTTCCGCTTCAACCTGCTTCTGGATGACAGCCTGTGGGACAGGCTGGATGGATTTCTCGGCAACTGAGTGAACCCAGGTTGCCGGGAAAAGGGCCACGCCGCGTAGCGCATCCGCGGTGTGGCCCGACTTGTTCCCCCTGATCGATGCCCACGCCGCGCGCCTATCCCGAGGCGCGCTGCTCTCTCACCCCGCACACGCCGCTATACCTTTGCAGGCCGTCCTGCCTGTTTGCGCCCCGCCCGCGCCGGGGCGCGATTTTTATACTGCCTGCACTCAAGTGGTTCAGGAGTACGAGAAATGAAAACGACGTCTTTTATCCTTGCATTCGGTCTTGCGGCAGCCCCCCTTGCGGGCGCCGCGCAAGGCCAGCAAGCCCTTTTCAGCATGGATGAACTTCACGGTTTCGCCGCCATCGAATTCGGGCTGGGCGCGCAGGACAGCGCCGGCCCCATCCGCATCGACATGCCCCGGAACGCCGGGCGCGACCCGTTCATCGCCTCGCGCTCGGGCGACCAGGCGGCGCGGCTGCGCGACCTGATCGGGCATGCCGAAGCGGGCCGCGCGGGCTATGACGCGGTGCAGCACGGGGCGCGCCGCCTGCCCGGCAAGCGCCCGACCGAAATGACCCTGGCCGAGATCTTTGACTGGGTGCGCGCCACCCCCCGCCAGCCCCACGCCATCGGGCGATACCAGTTCATCCCCGCGACGCTGCGCGGCCTCGTGCGCCGCGCCGGGATCAACCCGCAGGAACGGTTTTCGCCCGCGCTGCAGGACCACCTTGCGAACATGCTGCTGGAGGACGCGGGCTTTGGCGCCTTCACCGCCGGGCGCATGTCGCACCAAAGCTTCATGTACAACCTTGCCGGGATCTGGGCCGGGCTGCCGCTGCCGTCGGGGCGCTCGCGCTACCACGGCCACGCGGGCAACCGCGCCACCATCAGCTGGGCCACCTACCGCACGGAAATGACGCGGATCTTTGCCCGCCCGTGATGCGCCCCGCCCGGCGGCGGGCGCGCTATTCCGCCGCCTCTTCGGGGGCCTGCCAGCGCACCTTCCAGTCGATCAGGGGGTGCAGGCGCGACAGCTGCACCGGCTTGGTCAGCACCGAAAACCCTTCGGCGGCGCCCTTTTTCAACAGCGCGTTGCTGCGATCGGCGGTGATCATGATCGCCGGCACCCGCACCCCGGTCAGCGCGCGCACGGCGGCGATGGCCCGGTCGCCGGTGTCGCCGTTATCAAGCTGGTAATCGGCAAGGATGATGTCGGGCGCCATGCCCATGTCGCGCACATGCCCCAGCGCCTCGTCCACCGACCGCGCGGCCAGCACGCTGGCGCCCCATTGTTCCAGCTTGCCGGTGAACGCATACAGCACGTCGGGATCGTTTTCGATCAGCAGCACGTTGTGGTCCATCTCGTGCGGGGGCAGTTCGGGGGCGCGCGCGCAATCCTGCGGATCGGCGGGGCGGGTTCCCGTGGTTTCCATCTCGATGGAAAACACCGACCCCACCCCCGGCTTGGACCGCACCCGCACCTTGTGCCCCAGATGGCGGCAGGTGCGATCGACAATGGACAGCCCCAGCCCCACGCCCGACCCCAGGGGCACGTTGTCGGCGCGGGCGAATTCCTCGAAGATGCGCTTCTGGTCCTTGCGCCCGAT
>CAXICP010000087.1:0-9914 GCA_964022595.1 uncultured Salipiger sp. | reverse complement strand
GTATATCCCGTCCGGTCCCGGCTACTGGGAATACGATTCCACCACGTCCTTCATCGGGCAGCTGTCCGAGGCGCTGGCCGACCTTTCGGGGTTCGAAGGGATCGTCCCCGCGGGGACACTTTCGCTGCCCAAGGTGTTCCACGATGTGCGCTTCCTGTTGACCCGGTACGAGCCGGGCAACGATCTGCACCGCGCGATGCGCTCGGCATTTGAAAAGGTTTGGGAGGACAGAGTGACCCGGAACCCAATCGAAATGACCCGTGCGGTCGAACAGTCGGGGCGCTTCCTGTCGTCGATCTATGAAATCGACTATCGTGAGATGACGCGGGAAACATGGCGCCGGGCCCGCGCCTCTTTCGATCGGGCCTACGAGGAATTTCGCGGCCATGCGCTGGCAGCGTGGGACACATTGGAGGATGAGGCATGAGCAAGAAACGCGGATTTGACATCGACTTTCCTTCCACGCAGGACGGGGTCTACACCGGCGGGCGCAGGCTTGGCGCGGAGCGGCGCGGACCGATGGCCGCGGCGATCACCGAAAACGCCGAAGCGCTGCGCGACCGCGCCGAGGCCGAGCGCGCCATTCGCGAGGAAAACGACCGCCTTGCGCATGAACACGTCCGGCTCAAGCGCGCGGGCCTTATCACCGATCTTGTGCCCGTCGAGGCGATCCGCGCCGAAAAGCTGACACGCGATCGCGGCACCGGGCCCGACCCTGAACTTGACGAACTGAAGGCGTCGATCCTGGCCATCGGGCTGTCGAACCCGATCCGGGTCGAGGCGACGGAAGACGGCTATGAACTGGTTCAGGGCTTTCGCCGGCTGCGCGCCTTTCGCGAGCTTTTCGAGGAAACCGGCGATGACCGCTTCGCCCGTATCCCGGCCGGTCTTGTGGCGCATGGCGAGGCGCTGGAAGGTCTGTATCGCCGGATGGTCGATGAAAACCTTGTGCGCCGCGATATCTCGTTCGCCGAAATGGCGATATTGGCGATGCGCTACGCCGAGGACCCGGGCACCGACGCGCGGGACGTCGCGGGCGCCGTGGACGTGCTGTTCGCCTCTGCCGGTCGTCAAAAGCGCAGCTATATCCGCCATTTTGCCACGTTGATCGAACAGGTGGGCGACGTGCTGCATTACCCCGAGGCGATTTCGCGCAACCTCGGGCTGGACCTTGTGCGCCGGCTTTCATCCGATCTTGGCTTTGAATCCCGGCTGCGCGCCGCGCTTGGCGGCAGTCTTGAACGGCTGCCGGAATACGAAATCGCCACGCTTCTCGACCTGCTCAAGGCTGGCCCCAAGCCTCGGTCCCCCAGCCGGAATGCCGCCGCAAAGACCACCTTGCGCTGCACTGTCCCCGCGGGGACGGTCCGCTGCTCGGCACGGGACGGAAAGGTCGAACTGCAGATGAGCCGCGATTTTTCCAGCATCGATCGCCACCGGCTCGAGGCGGCGGTCACCGCCTTCATGGCCGCGCTGGACGCCGAAGACTAACGCCTGTCCCCGCGGGGACAGCGATCATCCAAGCAACCAAAGCACCAGAGGGATCGTCGCCACGGATACCAGCGTCTGAAAGGTGACGATCCCTGCCATCAAGGCGCCATCGCCGCCCATCTGGCGTGTCAGAACATAGGCGGTGGGCGCAGTGGGGATCGCCGAAAACACGAGCAGCGCGGCGGTTTCCGCGCCGGGCAGGGCGAACAGGGCTGCCACCCCGGCGGCCAGGCACGGCATCGCCAGCAGCCGCAGTGCCGCGTTCAGGCCAAGCGTGACCCCTTCGCGCCCCACCGCCGACGGCACAAGCGCCGCGCCCACGCACAGCAACCCCAGCGGCAGCGATCCCCGCCCCAGCAACTCCACGAACCGATCCATGCCCAAGGGTAAGCCGATCCCCGACAGGTTCAGCGCCAGTCCCAACATGCAGGCAAGGATCAGCGGGTTGCGCGCAAGGTTGCGCAACAGGGGCGCGGGGCGACGCCAGGCGCCCGCCCTGGACAGGGCGATGACGGAAAGCACGTTGACCAGCGGCACCGCGACCGCCAGGAACACGGCGGCGCGCGTCAGCCCCTCAGGGCCCGCGATGCTGAAGGTGACCGCCAGCCCAAGGTAGGTGTTGAACCGGATCACCCCCTGCAATTCGGGGCCAAAGCGGGCAGCAGGTAGGGGCCGGATCAGCCGCAGCGCCAGCATCAGCACGCTCGCCGCGCCGATGGTCGCCACCGCCGCCCCGCCAAGGCGCAGCAACGCCGGATCGGACAGCGGCGCCCTGACAAGGCTGGACACCAGCAGCGCCGGAAACAGGATGACATAGTTCAGCCGCTCGGCGGCGGGCCAGAAACCCTGGCCGGGGAAACCGGCGCGCATCAGCGCGAACCCGGTGCAGATCAGGGCGAACAGCGGCCAGATGGTAAGAACAATCATCACGTCTCCTGCGCCGCCACCCGTTGCCTTCTAGCACCGGCGCAGGATCAGAGACCAGAGCCGGATTCGGGCGCCGGGTCGTCCTTGGGGTCGGTGGTTTCGGGCTCGATCCGCCCGCGCCGCGCCAGCGCCCTTGCGATCAGCCAGACCCCCAGCGCCCAGGCGGCGCCCAGGGACCAACCCGCCAGAACGTCGGACGGCCAGTGCACCCCTAGATAGACGCGGCTGATCCCGACCATCATCGCCAAAAGCGCGGCAACGGCGATCAGAAACACCCGCAGCCCCCATTGCCGTTCGGTGCGCGCAAGCATGACCGCCAGCGTCAGGTAGGTGACCGCCGACATCATCGAATGGCCCGACGGGAACGACGCCGTCGCCACGTCGACGCCATGCGGCACAAGGTCGGGGCGGGGGCGGTCAAAGCCGGATTTGGCTAGGTGCGACAGGGCCTCTCCGCCCAGGATCGCGATCAGCAGCAGCCCGGCGGCGGCCCTTTTGCGCACAAGAACAAGGTATCCAAGTACCACGGCGACCAGTAAGGTCAACACGCTCACGCCCCCCAGCGCGGTCATGTCCCGCATGGCGACCTGTAGCTGAGGCCCCCCGATCGGCATCGACGGATCGCCCGGCACCCGCAGCGCCATCAGGACCGCCTCGTCAAAGGCGTGCAGGTCGCCTTCGACCATCTCGGCCGCCAAGGATACGAACCCCCACAGCGCCCCGGCGATCACGAGAATGCCGACAAGGGTGGCAGCTTCGGTGCGGCGCCAGAGGGCGGACAGCATCAGGGACATGGGCAGGGGCCTTTCGTAAGTTGCGGCAGTAAAGGGGCGCGCGGCGGGCTTGGCAAGCCAAGGGCCGCCCCCTTTCGGGAACGGCCCATCGGGCGCACGGCAGGGCAGGGGGGTCAGACGCCCGCGGCTTCCATCGCGGCGACCACGCGGTCGGGAAGCGCAGGGAAATTGCGCACCCGCGCGCCGGTGGCGTTCGCGATGGCGTTCAGCACCGCCGCGCCTGCGCCGGAAATCCCCAGCTCGCCGATGCCCTTGGTCTGGATGGGGTTGCCCATGTCGTCACGCTCTTCCAGAAATTCGACCTTGACGGCGCCGGGCACGTCCGCATGCGAGGCAACGTGATAGTTGGCAAGGTCTCGCGTCACGATATGACCGGTGCGCGGATCGTGTTCGATCGCTTCGGTCAACGCCGCGCCGATGCCCCAGATCATGCCGCCAAGTGCTTGGCTTCGTGCGGTTTTCTCGTTCAGGATCCGGCCCATGGCCATGACGCCCAGCATGCGGCGCACGCGCACTTCGCCGGTCCACTGGTTCACCGCGACCTCGGCGAAATGCGATCCGAACCCCGCCGAGATATGGCTTTCCGACGTGTCGCCCGCTTCGATGGTGGCCTCGTGCACGATCTCGTCCGCCACAAGGTCGGCCAGGGGGCGTTCGACGTTGCCGCCGCGCGCGATTCCGTCCTGCAGGGTCAGCTCGCCCGGCTCGCAGCCCAGTTTCGACGCGATGTCGGCCCGGATCTTCTTCGCCGCAAGGAAGGTGGCCGAGCCCGCCGAGTTGGCGCCGAACGAGCCGCCCGACCCCGAAGCGCCGGGCAGGTCGGTGTCGCCAAGGCGCACGTCGACCCGGTCGACCGGCAGGCCCAGCATCTCGCCGGCGATCTGGCCCAGGATGGCATAGGTGCCGGTGCCGATGTCGGTCATGTCGGTTTCGACGATGGCCCGGTCGCCCGTCAGGCGAACGCGCGCCGCGCTTTGCACCAGCATGCTTTTGCGCGCAGCCGATGCCACGCCCATGCCGATGCGCCAGTCGCCTTCGATGCGCGTGCCGGGTGCGGCGCGCTTGGACCAGCCGAATTTCTCGGCGCCCGTGCGCAGGCAATCGGCCAGCCCGTGGGCGGAATAGGCCTGCCCGGTCATCGGGTGGGTTTGCGGGATGTTGCGCAGGCGCAGCTCGACCGGGCAGATGTTCAGCTTGTCGGCCAGCTCGTCCATGGCGCATTCAAAGGCGAGCATGCCGACCGCTTCGCCCGGTGCGCGCACCGACCCCGTCGGGGTGCGGCTGATGCGCGCGACCGTCTGGGTAAAGCTGAGACCATCGGCGCCGTAAAGGAACTGCGATGCCTGCGACACCGGTTCGGAAAACGATTCCCCCGGCACGTTGGACACAAGGTCATCGTGCGAAATCGCCTTGAGGCTGCCATCGGCAGAGGCGCCGAAGCGCACGCGCTGGGTGGTTTCGGTGCGGCGCAGCACCGCGTCGAACACCGTCTGGCGCGCCATGACCACCCGCACCGGGCGCCCGATTTCCCTGGAGGCGATCGCGGCGGCCACAGCTTCGGGGCCGATGCCCAGCTTCGATCCGAAGCCGCCGCCGATATAGGGCGACAGGATGCGCACCTGCGCAAGATCCACGCCCAGCGAATCCGCCAGTTCCTTGCGGTTGAAGCGCAGCATCTGAAGCGATCCGCGCAGGGTCAGGTTGTCGCCCTGCCAGTCGGCGATGGCGGCGTGGGGTTCCATGGCGGCCGACACCTGCGCATCGGTGGTGTAGGTGGCATCGATGGTCGCGTCCGAGCCGGCAAAGGCCGCATCGAAATCGCCCAAGGTTTCGGGATCGTCCACTTCCTTTTCCGACGCGGTGTCCGGATCGGTTTCGGCGGGCTGCACATCATAGCTGACGGGCAGGCGTTCGGCCGCATCGCGCGCGGTTTCGAAGCTGTCGGCCACCACCAGCGCGATGGGCTGGCCGTGGTAGAACACCTCGCCGGCGGGCTGGCAGGGGGCGGCCCCGGCCATGCCCTGCGCCGGGTTGCGCAGCAGGCGATCATCCGAGATGACCGCGATCACGCCGGGCATGTCGCGCACCGCCTCGTGGTCGATGCGGATGACGCGGCCCCGGGCGACGGTGGCGCGCACCAGCACGCCGTGGGCGGCGCCCTCGGGCAGGCCTTCGGCGGCGTAGCGGGCGCGGCCCGACACCTTCTTGGGGCCTTCGGGACGGTCAAGCGGCTTGCCCACAAGCCCCTGGCGGGTTTCATCAAGCAGGCGCGGCTGCGCCTCGTTCATGCGGAAGATCTCGGTCATTGCATGCCTCCGGCAGACGCGGTTCGGGCGGTATCGACACGGCCCGCAAGGCCGGTGGCCTCGCGCAGGGTTGCGATCAGGGTGCGGCGCAGCAGCGGGCGCTTGAAATCGGTTTCCTCGTGGGGCGCCGCGTCGGGCACAAGCTGCGCGGCGGCGCGTTCGAAGGTCGCGTTTTCGGCCTTGGCCCCGGCCAGCACGGCGTTCACCGACGCATCGGTCCAGGGGCGCGGCGCGACGCCGCCAAAGGCAAGCGAGGCCTCGGCGATGGTGTCGCCGTCCATCGCCACCACGGCGGCGACCGACACCAGCGCAAAGGCATAGGACGCCCGGTCGCGCACCTTGCGGTAGGTCTGCTGCGTGCCGGCGCGGGGCGCGGGCAGGATGACGGCGGTGATGATCTCGCCCTCGTTGAGGTGGGTTTCGATGTCGGGGCGGTTGCCGGGCAGGGCGTAAAGCTGGGTCACCGGCAGGGTGCGCAGATCGCCCGACGGGGCGCGGATTTCGACTTCGGCCCCCAGCGCGGCAAGCCCGACGGCCATGTCCGACGGATGCGCGGCAAGGCAGTCTTCCGACGTGCCGAACAGCGCCAGCATGCGGCCCGAACCGCCCTTGGCGCTGCAACCGGTGCCCGGCACGCGCTTGTTGCAGTTCATCGCGGTGTCGTAGAAATACGGGCAGCGGGTGCGTTGCAGCAGGTTGCCCCCGGTGGTCGCCTTGTTGCGGATCTGCGCCGAGGCGCCCGCAAGGATCGCCCGGCTCAGCACGGGCCAGCCGGCGCGGATGCGCGGATCGGTGGCAAGGGCGGTGTTGGTCACCAGCGCGCCGATGCGCAGCCCGTCACCATGCGTTTCGATCCGGTCCATGTCGGGCAGGCGCGAGATGTCGATCACCCGCGACGGGGTCATCACCTGGATCTTCATCAGGTCCATCAGGTTGGTGCCGCCCGCGATGATCGACGCGGCATCGCCCATCATCCCCGAGGCATCGGCCAGGCTGCCGGCGCGTTCGTATTCGAAAGGTCTCATGATTTCACCTCTGCGGCCATGGCGATGGCTTCGCGGATCAGCGGGTAGGCCGAGCAGCGGCACAGGTTGCCGCTCATGCGTTCGGCGATCTCGGCGTCGGTCATCTCGGCCCGGTCCAGGTCTTCGGACACGTAGGACGGCTGCCCGGCCTTGAGCTCTTCGAACAGCGCGGTGGCGGACATGATCTGCCCCGGCGTGCAATAGCCGCACTGATACCCGTCCTTTTCGACAAAGGCGGCCTGAAGCGCGTTCAGCGATTCCGGGCTGCCAAGGCCTTCGATGGTGGTGATCTCGTCGCCGTCGTGCATCGCGGCGAGGCACAGGCAGGAATTCACCCGCGTGCCGTTTACCAGCACGGTGCAGGCGCCGCATTGGCCGTGGTCACACCCCTTCTTCGATCCGGTCAGGTCCAGGTGGTCGCGAAGGGCATCAAGGAGCGTGGTCCTTGGGTCGAGCTCGAGCGTATGGCTCTGCCCGTTGACGGTCAGCTTCGTCATGAGGGATCTTTCTTGGTCTGGCGTTCAGGCTGGACAGGCCCCGGGCGGGCCGTGCTGTTGTCAAACCACGCGGCGCCGGTCCGGTTCCGAAATTTCTTCGCGCCGGGCCGGGCCGAACGGCGCGCGCATCACCAGAAAACAAGCAGGATGGCGACCATCAGGCCAACCAGGATCAGCCCCCAGAGCCGCAGGTCAAGCAGCCCGCCGCCTTCGGCCGGGAAGGCCTGCGAGCGGTCCCAGATCACGTCATCCTCGGGGGGAGAGGCGGGCGGGAAAAGCGTCATCGACAGGCCCAGGTGCAGCAGGCAGGCGGCGATGGTCATCACCGACACGGTCACGGTGAAATGCAGCGGCCAGATGCCGACCTGCCCCAGCGCGAACAGCGCAACCCCCAATGCGTGCATGGAAATCAGCGTCACGAAGGCGGATTTCTCGCTGACCCGGCGGCTGAGCGCGCCCAGGAAATACACCGCGACGATGGGCGGCACGATGATGGAAAACGCCTGTTGCAGATAGCTCCAGATGCCGCCGGCGTATTGGATCAGCGGCGCAATCAGCACGGCGGCAAGCATGAAGCCCACGGTGCACAGGCTGCCCCAGCGGCGGGCGGTGCGCGGATCGACCGGTTCCTCGGGGCGGGTGATGAAGTCATGCACCACCAGCGTGGACGAACTGTTCAGCGTGGAATCCACCGTCGACATGATCGCCGCCACCAGCCCGGCCAGCACCAGCCCGGTCAGCCCCGACGGCAGCACCTGCGTGATCATCACCGGGAACACCATGTCCTGGCTGGGCAGGTCGGGCAGCAGCGACACGGCCATTGCGCCGGGCAGCACCATGATGAACAGCGGCACGCATTTCAGCAGGCCCCCCAGCAGCGCGCCGCGCTGCGCGTCGACCACGCTGCGCGCGCCCAGCACCCGCTGCACGACGTATTGGTTGGTGACCCAGTACCAGAACCCAAGCATCCACACGCCCATGAACAGCCCCGGCCAGGGCAGGTCGGGATCATCCAGCGGCTTGACCAGGTCAAGGTGGCCGCTGGGCAGCGCCTCGCGCACGGTGGCCCAAGAAAAATCCAGCGACTGGAACATCAGGAAGGCGGTGATCGAACAGCCGATCAGCAGCACGCAGGCCTGAAGCACGTCGGTATAGACCACCGCCTTGAGCCCGCCGGACGCGGCATAGCCCCCCGCGAACACGCCGATGGCGATGCAGCTGGCCCATAGCGGAATGTCCGGAAAGAAGGTGCTAAGCACGACGCCGCCCGCGTAAAGGCCCCCGGCGGTGTCCACCACCACGGTGAAAAAGATCGTCAGCCCCGAGAAATACAGCCGCACGCGCCGGGAATAGCGCCGATCCAGCCATTCGGGTGTCGTGGTGATCTTGGCCCGCAGGTACAGCGGCACGAAGATGAAGGCCAGGAACAGCAGCGGAATCCCCGACATCCATTCAAAGGCCGAACTGGCGATCCCGGTGGCATAGGCCGATCCGGTCAGCCCGATGATCGTCGTGGTCGAGATGTTGGACGCGAAAAGCGACAGCCCGATCGCCCCCCAGGTCAGCGATCTGCCGCCCAGAAACAGGTCTTCGCCTGTTTTTGTGCGCATGGACACCCATATGCCGATGGCCAGCACCACGAGCAGGTAGGCGACGATGACGGCGATATCCAGGGTGGATATGCTGGCCTGTACGGATTCCATGGCGCGCTCCCTGCGGCGGATGATCCCCGCGGGCCAGGGGCGGCTGGCGCGGGCGTGTCAGGGCGAACCAGTCACGCTGCGCCTTGGTTCCAATGGGTTTTCCGCCAGGGCGCCCGCGCGGTCAGCCAAGCAGCGCGAAATAGGCCGCCTGCCGGGCCACCAGATCGTCGTGCGAGCCGGTTTCGACCACGCGCCCCGCGTCCAGCACCACGATGCGATCGGCGTGGCGGATGGTTTCCAGCCGGTGCGCGATGATCAGCGTGGTGCGCCCGGCGGCAAGGCGGGCCAGCGCGGCCTGCACCTCGCGTTCGGTGCCCCGGTCAAGCGCCGAGGTCGCCTCGTCCAGCAGCAGGATCGGCGGGTTGCGCAGGAACACCCGCGCGATGGCCACGCGCTGGCGCTGCCCGCCCGACAGCATTACGCCGCGTTCGCCCACAACGGTGTCCAGCCCGTCGGGCAGGCTGTCGACCAGCGGCGCAAGCTGGGCCTGGGCAAGCGCGGTCAGGATCTCGTCTTCGGTGGCGTCAAGCCGGCCATAGGCGATGTTTTCGCGCAAGGTCCCGGCAAAGAGGAACACGTCCTGCGACACCAGCCCGACCTGCTTGCGCAGGCTTTCCAGCGTCATGGATTTCAGGGGTTGCCCGTCGATGCGGATCTCGCCCCCCGAGGGGTCGTAAAAGCGCGGCACCAGCGCCATGAGCGTGGTCTTGCCCGCGCCCGACGGGCCGACCAGCGCCACCGTCTCGCCCGGCTGGACGGTCAGCGACACCCCGTGCAGCACGCCGCGCGCGCCGTCATAGGTGAATTGCACGTCGTCAAAGGCGATCTCGCCGCGCAGCTCGGGGGCGGGGGCGGCATCGGGCGCATCGGTGATGTCGGGGCGTTCGGCCAGCAGCTGCTGGTAGCGGCGAAAGCCCGCGATGCCGCGCGGGTAGGTTTCGATCACCGCGGCGATCTTTTCCAGCGGGCGGAAGAACACGCCCACCAGCAGCAGGAAGGCGACGTAATCCCCTGTGCTGAGCGTGCCCTTGAACACGAAGCCCGCCCCGGCGACCATGACCACCACCTGCACCAGCCGCATGCCGGTGTATTGCAGCGCGTTCAGCGTGGCCATGATGCGGTAGGCATCCAGCTTGGTGGCGCGGTAGCGGGCGTTGTCGGCGGCAAACAG
>CAXICP010000086.1:0-9915 GCA_964022595.1 uncultured Salipiger sp. | reverse complement strand
AAGGACATCCGCGTTGGCGATTGGGTGCAGGTCTATCGCGCCGGCGACGTCATTCCCAAGATCGCCGATGTGGACCTGTCCAAGCGGGCCGGCGATGCCCAGCCCTTTGTCTTTCCCGAACGCTGCCCGGATTGCGGATCTGACGCCATCCGCGAGGAAGGCGACGCGGTGCGCCGTTGTACCGGCGGAATGGCCTGCCCGGCGCAGGCGGTTGAAAAGGTGAAGCATTTTGTCTCACGCGCGGCCTTCGACATCGAAGGGATCGGCGCGAAACAGGTCGAACAGTTCCACCAGGACGGATGGATCGGCGAACCTGCCGACATCTTCACGCTGCGCGAGCGCTACGGGTCGGGCATTCAGCAGTTGAAGAACCGCGAAGGCTGGGGCGAGAAAAGCGCCACGAACCTGTTCGACGCCATCGACGAGAAACGCCGCATTCCGCTGGGGCGCCTGCTGTTCTCGCTTGGCATCCGGCATGTGGGCGAGGTTGTCTCGAACGATCTGGCGCGCCATTACCTGTCGTGGTCCGCGCTGCAGGCCGGGCTGGACGCCGCGCAGCCCGCGGCGCTGCGCTATCGCCAAGCCGAACAGGCGGTGGAACGCGAACGCAAGGCCGCCGCCGAAGAGGGGCGCCGCGCCCGGATCAAGGAAACCCGCGATGCGATCTGGGCCGAGGAGCCGGCGCTGCCCCCGCAGGCGCGCGCCGCCTGGGACGATCTGATCGGGGTCGACGGCATCGGTGAGACGGTCGCGGTCTCGCTCGTCACCTCGTTCGGGCAGGAAACCGAGCGCGCGTCGATCGACCGGCTTGTGGGGCAGTTGGACATCCAGGATGCCGAGCGTCCCGATACCGCGGGCAGCCCCGTCGCCGGCAAGACGGTGGTCTTCACCGGCACGCTGGAACGGATGACCCGCGCCGAAGCCAAGGCCCGCGCCGAGGCGTTGGGGGCCAAGGTGTCGGGTTCGGTCAGCAAAAAGACCGATATCCTTGTCGCGGGCCCAGGCGCCGGGTCCAAGGAGACGAAGGCGCGCGAATTGGGCATTTCCGTGATGAACGAGGACGCCTGGCTGGCGCTGATCGGGGCATGACGCAGCGGCCCGAACCGCTTTGGCCGCTGTTCGCGACGCTGTCGACGCTGGCGGGCATCGGTCCGAAATCGGCGAAGGCGCTTGAAACGGCGGGGATCGAGGCGCCGCGCGATCTGCTTTTCACCCTTCCGCATGGCGTCATCGACCGGCGGCCCAAGCCATCGGTGCGCGATGCGGTCCTGCCCGGTGTGGTCACGGTTGAGGTCGAGGTGGGCGGCCACATGCCTTCGGCGCGCAAGGGCGGGCCGTATCGCATCAACGTCGAGGATTCGCAGGGCGCCTTTCAGCTCGTGTTCTTTCACAGCAGGGGCGAATATTTGCAGCGAATCCTGCCCGAAGGCGCGCGGCGGCTGGTATCCGGGCGGGTGGAACTGTTCGACGGGTTGGCGCAGATGGTCCACCCCGATCACGTCCTGCCGGTGGACGAAGCGGCCACGCTGGCGCCGTTCGAACCGGTCTATCCGCTTGCCGGGGGGGTGACGCAAAAGCTGATGGCAAAGGCGATCGCCGACGCGCTTTCGCGGACGCCCGAGCTTGACGAATGGATCGACCCGGGGCTGAAGGCGCGCGAAGGATGGCCGGACTGGCGCGCGGCGCTGGTTTCGGGGCACGCTCCGACGGGTGCGCAGGACATGACGCAGACGGCGCCGGCGCGCGCGCGTCTGGCCTATGACGAGCTTCTGGCGCATCAATTGACGCTGGCCCTGGCGCGCTCGCGCCAGCGCGCCAAGAAGGGGATCGTCACCGCGGGCAATGGCGAATTGCGGCGCAAGGTGCTGGAAACGCTGCCCTTCCGCCCCACGAATGCGCAGATGCGTGCGATGGACGAGATCGCGCAGGACATGTCTCAGCCAGAGCGCATGAACCGGCTGCTGCAAGGCGATGTGGGCGCGGGCAAGACGCTGGTCGCGCTTATGGCGCTGCTCATCGCGGTCGAGGCGGGCGGGCAGGGCGTGATGATGGCCCCCACCGAGATCCTTGCGCGCCAGCACATGGAAGGGCTGCGCCCGCTTGCCGAGCAGGCAGGCGTCGTGCTTGAACTGCTGACCGGGCGCGACAAGGGCGCCGAACGCCGTGCCAAGCTGGACGCGCTGGCGCGCGGCGACATCGGTATTCTGGTCGGCACCCACGCGGTGTTCCAGCCCGATGTGGCGTTTGCCGACCTGCGCCTGGCCATCGTGGACGAACAGCATCGTTTCGGCGTGCGCCAGCGGCTTGAACTGGGGCGCAAGGGCGCGGCTGTCGATGTGTTGGTGATGACCGCAACGCCGATCCCGCGCAGCCTTGCGCTGGCGCAATACGGCGACATGGACGTGTCGGTGCTTGACGAAAAGCCCCCCGGGCGCAAGCCGGTCCGCACGGCGCTGATTTCCTCCGAGCGCATCGAAGAGGTGGTGACCCATCTGCGCAAGGCGGTGGCCGAGGGGCGGCAGGCCTATTGGGTCTGCCCGCTGGTCGAGGAAAGCGAGGTCACCGACCTGACCGCCGCCGAGGATCGGTTCACCCATCTGCGCGCGGCCCTGGGCGAAGGGGTGGTGGGCCTTGTGCATGGGCAGATGCCGCCCGCGGACAAGGACGCCGCGATGGCGAAATTCGTTGCGGGTGAGACATCGGTGCTGGTGGCCACGACGGTGATCGAGGTCGGGGTGAACGTGCCCAACGCCACGATCATGGTGATAGAGCGCGCCGAATGGTTCGGGCTGGCGCAGCTGCACCAGCTGCGCGGGCGGGTCGGGCGCGGCGAGGCGCAAAGCACCTGCCTTCTGATGTACCAGCCCCCGCTGAACGAGACCGGCACGAAGCGGCTGACGACCCTGCGGGAAACCGAGGACGGGTTTCGCATTTCCGAGGTCGACCTGGAAATGCGCGGCGCGGGCGATCTGATCGGCACCGCGCAGTCGGGGCTGCCGAAATTCCGCATCGCCGACCTGGAACACCAGGCCGGGCTGATGGCCGTGGCGCAGAGCGATGCGCGCAAGCTGCTGCACGACGATCCCGAACTGCAAGGCCCGCGCGGGCGCGCCGCGCGGCTTCTGCTTTGGCTGATGCGCCAGGACGAGGCGATCCGTCTGATATCGGTCGGCTGAAGGGGGAAACGACAGGAAACGCGCCGCCCGATATCGGATTTCTGCAGGGAATCGACCGCCTCGTCCCCTTGTGTTCGCAAATGTTCTCAAAAACCTCTTTACATAGGGTTAACGACGTGAGAACAAAGAAGCAACAAAGATGAAGACAAGGGAGTTTGAAAGATGATCCAGACCCTTCGCCGCGCGATGACGCGCCCCGACGGCACGTTGCTGCAGGACATGATCGGCGCGCTTTGCCTTGTCGTCATTCTTTTGGGGGCGTTGCACCTGCCCGCCCTCTGATCCGTTTCTGCCTGCGGTCTCTCCCCCGCCGGGCGCATGTTCCTGCCCGGACATGCGGCGCCTGTCCCTGCAAGACCTTTGATCCGTCAAGGTTTATCCGGTGGGGCGAAAGACACGCCACTTGCCGCCGCCTTCGCCCGACGAAGAGCGGCGGTTTTTTTTACTGGAACCGATAGGCCAGGCGCAGGCCGCCCCAGTGCCTGCCGCGCACGGTGATCGGCGCCGACAGGTCCTTCATCATCACGAAGCTGTCGCCGCCCATGTCCCGCCGGTAGACCTGCAGCAGGAATGGCCGCGTGTTGCGCCCCGCCTTCAGCCCCACGCGGTCGTCAAAGATCCGCCGGTTGCGGCTGTTCGCGGCGTTCCAGACCGGATCGCTGCCCTGCGGCATCGAGAATTTCTCGTTATGGGTCGGCAGGTAGCCGTTGCGATCGACGGCCGCGCAGAACACGATGCGTTCATCCGCCTGCGCCGCCGGTTCCTGGATGTCGGGCAGCAGGCGATCCGTCAGCGCGGTGAAGCTGGTCATCACCTGCTGGGGGTCGCTGCCGGGGATCGGCGTGTACCTGTCGTCGAACAGCGCCTGCATCGAGATCCGGCCCGCGTCCAGCGCCGCTTCGAAGGCGTGGGCGATGCGACCGGCCAGATCCTGCACCAACGTGATCATCGGTGCATCCTCGCCCGTGCCGCCAAGGGCAACCGCGTGCTGAAGAATGGATTCGGACCCGTCGACCAGCCGCTCGCAGCGCCGGGAGGCCTGGTCGATCCCGCCAAGAACCTCGCCAACGGACCCCTGCACATCGCGCACCGTGGGGCGCAGCTGTTCGACGGCGGTGCTGGCGCGGCCCATGTTTTCGGCGATGCGGGCTGTTGCGCCGCGCAGGCGGGTCATCTGTTCCTTGATCTCACTTAGCGCCGTGTCGGTGGTGGCGGCGCCCGACAACACGGTATCCGCCTCGGCCGAGGTCTTGCGCGCCCCCGAGCTGAGCTTTTCGATCCATTCCGACATCTGCGCCACGGTGGTGGAAATATCCTGCGCCGCCGTGCCGGTCTGTCGGCTAAGATCGTTGATCGCCTCGGCCACGATGGCAAAGCCGCGCCCGGCGTCCCCGGCGCGCGCCGCTTCGATCTTGGCGTTGACGGCCAGGATGTTCACCTGGAACGCGATGTCGGCGATCTTGCCGTTCGAGGTCTTGACCGCTTCGAGCATCTTTTCGACCCGGTCGTTTTCCGCCCGGACCGATTGCACCCAGCGCGCCAGTTCGCGCGCCGACAGCCCGGATTGGGCCAGCGTGCCGATCGACCCTTCGATTTGGGTGCTTGCCTCTTCGGCGCTTTCGGACACGTCGCGGATGTCTTCGGACACCCGGGCGTTGGCGCTGGCGACGTTTTCGGTCGCCTTGCCGACTTCGGTCAGCGCCACAAGCTGGCCCTTGCTGCGCGCATCGAGCGCCTGAAGAAAGGCCGTGATATCCACCACCTCGCGTCCAAGCGCCGTGGCGCCGCGTGTAAGGCTGGAAAGCTCGTGCGCCGGGTCGGGCAGGCGCAGGGCGGGATCATGGTCCATTCGGGTCCCCCTCTCGGTTCCCCTCAACGGCTAAACCCGAATCGTTTAAAGGGGCTTAAACGGCCCTGCTGGCCTGCGCGGTGCGGGCGGCCTCGCTTGCGGCGTCCAGCGCCAGCATGATCGATGCATGCCGGTTCTTGTAGGCCTGCGCCGGGCGCAGCACCTCGAGGTCGGCGAAGGGCGCGGGCGGGGTGGGGCCGTCTTCCTTGAGCATGGCGCGCAGCGCTTCGCGGGCGGCATCGATCTGATCCGCGGTGCAGCCGACGATGGCGCCGCCCACCACGGCGGCCGAGGCCTGCCCCAGCGCGCAGGCCTTCACGTCCTGCGCGTAATCGGACACCTTGCCGTCGGTCATGGTCAGATCGACCGTCACGGTCGACCCGCACAGGGGCGAGCGTTTCTTGACGCTGGCCCCCGGCGCATCCAGCCGGCCCGTCCGGGGAATGTCGGCGGCAAGCGCAAGGATGCGCTGGGAATAAAGCTTGATAAGGTCGGTCTCGGCGGACATGGGTTTCCCTTTCGGATCGTCTTTCCTAGATAGGGTCCGACGCGGCCGCTGCAAAAGGAAAATTCCGAAATGAGCTTCGATCCACAGACTTTGGTCTATGACTCCCGCGGCCTGATCCCCTGCATCGCTCAGGACGAGGCCGGCGGCGAGGTGCTGATGATGGCCTGGATGAACGCCGAGGCGGTGGCGCGCACGCTGGACACGGGG
Organism: uncultured Salipiger sp.; assembly: GCA_964022595.1. GTDB lineage: Bacteria > Pseudomonadota > Alphaproteobacteria > Rhodobacterales > Rhodobacteraceae > Salipiger. The sequence goes on along the minus strand of CAXICP010000086.1, from coordinate 4,175 downwards.
CGGGTGACCTATTGGTCACGTTCGCGCGGGGCGTTCTGGATCAAGGGCGAAACCTCGGGGCATGTGCAGGAACTGGTGGAATTGCGCGTCGATTGCGACCGCGACAGCCTGCTGGCCGTGGTGCGCCAGACCGGCCCCGCCTGTCATACCAACCGAAGATCGTGCTTTTACACCGCGATCCGCAATGGCGACGAGACCGAGATCATGGCCCCGATGGGCTAAGCCCCACCATGGCGCGGATCTGGTCCGGGCCAAGCCCTTCGGCGCGGTAAAGCGCGATGGCGCGGGCATCGTCGCGCTTGGCAAGGCGTTTGCCCGCCTCGTCGCGGATCAGCCGGTGGTGGTGATAGATGGGTGTCGGGTGGCCCAGCAGCCGCTGCAACAGGGCGTGGATGCGCGTCGCCTCGAACAGGTCGGCGCCGCGCACCACATGGGTGATTCCTTGCGCTGCATCATCCACCAAGACGGCCAGATGGTAGGCGGCGCCCATGTCGCGGCGCGCCAGCACCACGTCTCCGACCTGGGTGATCATCTGGTGAGGGGGCGTTTGCACATCGGCCTTGCCGGCGCCGGTTTCGGTGAATTTCGCCGATCCAGCCAGAGCGCAGGCGCGGGCCATGTCCAGCCGCAGCGTCGCGCCCTGGGGTCGCGCGCCTTTCGGGGGCTGGCCGGGGCGGCAGGTGCCGGGATAGACCGGCCCGTCGGGGCCGCGCTGCGCCGCGCCTTCCTGCGGCGCCGACAGCGCCTCGCGGATGTCGCGGCGGGTACAGGTGCATGGGTACAGCAGCCCCAGCGTCCACAGCCGGTCCAGCGCCGCGGCGTATTCGGGCAGATGTTCGGATTCGCGCCGGCAGGGTTCGGGCCAGTCAAGGCCCAGCCAGCGCAGATCACCGCGAAGCTGCGTTTCCCATTCCGGGCGCGCGCGGGATTGGTCCAGATCGTCGATCCGCAACAGGAATTGCCCCCCGGCCGCGCGCGCCATGTCCCACGCGGTCAGCGCCGAAAAGGCGTGGCCAAGGTGCAGCGGGCCGGTCGGTGAGGGGGCAAAGCGCGTGATCATGGCGCGGGCGGCGTCAGTCCTCGTCGCGCCAGGCGCGTTCGATCCGGCGGGTGCGGCGTTCTTCGCCCGACTGATAGATCAGGATCCACGCCAGCAGGATGAACATCGGATGGGTCAACCCGCCCGAAAAGATGATCGCCGGAATCCAGACGATGAACACGAGGATCGAAAGAAAGATCCGCCCGGTGAAGAAGATCGACAAGGGCGGTAGAAACAGCGCGAGCACATAGTTCATGCGGGCACCTCCTGCGCGGCAAGCCAGTCGTCCCACGCCGATTTCGCGCGGTCGGTATAGGCCTTGTAACGGTCCTTGCGGCCCCGGCGCCCGCCCTTGAGCCCATCGACCGGGCGGAACAGGCCGAAGTTCACGTTCATGGGCTGGAACGTCCTGGCCTCGGCGCCGCCGGTGATGTGATGGATCAGCGCGCCATGGGCGGTGTCCTGCGGGATGCCGGGCAGGGCGCGGCCCCGGATTTCGGCCACGGCCATGCGGCCCGCGGCAAGCCCCATCGCGGCGGATTCCACGTATCCCTCGACCCCGGTGATCTGCCCGGCGAAGCGGATGTTGGGGCGCGAGCGCAGGCGCATCTGCGCATCCAGCAGCGTCGGGGAATTCAGGAAGGTGTTGCGGTGGATGCCGCCCAGCCGGGCAAAGCGCGCCTCGTGCAGGCCGGGGATCATGCGCAGCACTTCTGTCTGCGCGCCGTATTTCATCTTGGTCTGGAAACCGACGATATTGTACAGCGTGCCAAGCGCGTTGTCGCGGCGCAGTTGCACCACGGCATAGGCCTTTTCTTCGGGCTTGTGCGCGTTGGTCAGGCCGATGGGCTTCATCGGGCCGTGGCGCAGGGTTTCGCGGCCACGTTCGGCCATGACCTCGATCGGCAGGCAGCCGTCGAAATAGCCGGCCGTTTCGCCTTCGTGGAATTCGGCCTTTTCGGCGGCCAGAAGCGCGTCGATGAACGCCTCGTACTGGGGTTTCGTCATCGGGCAGTTGACGTAGGCGCGCTGTTCCTCTTCGGTTTCGCCCTTGTCATAGCGCGACTGCATCCATGCCACGTCCATGTCGATGCTGTCGGCGTGGACGATGGGGGCGATGGCGTCGAAGAAGGCCAGCGCGTCGGTGCCGGTTTCGGCGGCGATGGCCCGCCCCAGCGCATCGGACGTCAGCGGGCCGGTGGCGATGATCCAGTGCCCGTCATCGGGCAGGGCGGTGATTTCGCTGTCGCTGACCTTGATCAGCGGATGGGCGCGCAGCGCGTCGGTGACACCTTGGGAAAACGCCTCGCGGTCGACGGCCAGCGCGCCGCCTGCGGGCAGGCGGTGGCGCGCGGCCATGTCCATGACGATGCCCCCCGCGCGGCGCATTTCCCAATGCAGCAGGCCCACGGCGTTCTGTTCATCGTCGTCGGATCGGAACGAGTTGGAACAGACCATCTCGGCCAGCTTGCCGGTGCGATGGGCGAAGGTTTCGACGCTGGGGCGCATCTCGTGGATGACCACCTTGATGCCGGCCTGCGCGGCCTGCCAGGCGGCTTCGGATCCGGCCATGCCGCCGCCGACGATATGAAGTGTCTGTGTCATGCTGAGCAGATAGGGGATCGCGCGCGCGAAGTTAAGAGGCATCGATGCGCGCCGCCGCCCGAGTTTTGGCGAAAGCCCGTCGCGCGCTATCTTCGGGATCAGAACCGGGACGGCGCCGCGCGGGGCTGGCAATTGCGGGGCGATCCGGACTAGAGAAGGGCAACAGCAAGACCGAGAGGCGCGCGATGAACGATCTTTTCAATTCCTTCATGAACGGCCCCGACGAAAAGGGCCGCTTTGGCATTCACGGCGGGCGCTTCGTGTCCGAGACGCTGATGCCGCTGATCCTGTCGCTCGAGGCGGAATACGACCGGGCCAAGACCGATGACAGTTTCTGGGCCGAAATGGACGAGCTGTGGAAACACTACGTCGGGCGCCCTTCGCCGCTGTATTACGCGCAGCGCATGACCGAAGAGCTTGGCGGCGCGAAGGTGTACCTAAAGCGGGACGAGCTGAACCACACCGGCGCGCACAAGATCAACAACGTGCTGGGGCAGATCATCCTGGCGCGGCGCATGGGCAAGACGCGCATCATCGCGGAAACCGGCGCGGGCCAGCATGGCGTGGCCACCGCGACGGTCTGTGCCAAGTTCGGCCTGAAATGCGTGGTCTACATGGGCGCCCATGACGTCGAGCGGCAAAAGCCCAACGTCTTCCGCATGAAGCTGCTGGGCGCCGAGGTGGTGCCGGTGACATCCGGGCGCGGCACGCTGAAGGATGCCATGAACGATGCGCTGCGCGACTGGGTGACCAATGTGCGCGACACGTTCTACTGCATCGGCACGGTGGCCGGCCCGCACCCGTACCCGGCCATGGTGCGCGACTTCCAGTCGATCATCGGCAAGGAAGTGCGCTGGCAGTTGCCCGAGCAGGAAGGCGAGGGCCGTCTGCCCGACACCGTGATCGCGGCCATCGGCGGCGGGTCCAACGCCATGGGGCTGTTCCACCCGTTCCTTGACGACAAGTCGGTCAACATCATCGGCGTCGAGGCCGGCGGCAAGGGCGTGGACGACCGGATGCAGCACTGCGCCTCGCTGACCGGCGGTCGGCCGGGCGTGCTGCATGGCAACCGCACCTATCTGCTGCAGGATGAGGACGGGCAGATCCTCGAGGGCTTCTCGATCTCGGCGGGGCTCGACTACCCGGGGATCGGGCCGGAGCATGCCTGGCTGCATGACATCGGCCGGGCGGAATATGTCTCGATCACCGACGCCGAGGCGCTGGAGGCGTTCCAGCTGTCCTGCGCGCTGGAAGGCATCATCCCGGCGCTGGAGCCGAGCCACGCGCTGGCCCATGTCATGAAGATCGCGCCGACTCTGCCCAATGACCATATCATCGTGATGAACATGTGCGGTCGGGGCGACAAGGACATCTTCACCGTGGCGAAGCACCTCGGCTTCGACATGAAGATCTGACCTTGCACGGCCGGGGGCGGTTCGTCCCCGGCCTTGGCTGCACGTCCCGCAGCCGTCAGACCGGGTCGCTGGCGTAGGTCTTGAGCACCTCCAGCGGCACCACCTCCAGCGTCCGC
>CAXICP010000085.1:0-9955 GCA_964022595.1 uncultured Salipiger sp. | reverse complement strand
GAGCTGACGGCGGATGCGGTGGCGCGTGAATTGCAACTGTCCGGCGCCACGGCGCACCGGTTCCTCGCCACGCTTGAAGCCGCCGGCGTGCTGACGGCGGTGCGGCGCGGCGCCTATGCGCCCGGCCCGCGGCTGGCCCGGCTGGGGCGCATGGCGGAAGAACTTGCGCCGCTGCCCGCCGCGCTGCAATCCACGCTGGACGATCTGCGCCAGGCGCTGGGGGAATCGGTCATGGCCTGCCGCTACACCCCGCGCGGGCCGCTTTGCGTGGCGGTCAGCCTGGCGCAGCGGCCGGTGTCGGTGCAGATCCGCACGGGCACCACGCTGCCGATGACGAACACCGCGCAGGGCAGGCTGTTCCTTGCGGCGATGGCGCCGCGCGAGCGGGCGCTCTGGGCCGCCGCGCAGGGCGACCCCCCCGACGCGATCACGGCGCTTGGCCCCCTGCTGGCGCAGGTGCGCGCTGATGGTCACGCGATCAACCGGGGCGACAACGAACCCGACATCGCTGCGGTGTCCGTGCCGGTACGCGCCGGCGCGCGCACGGTGCTGACGCTGTCGGCCTTTGGAACGCTGTCGCGCATCGATGATGCCTTCACCGCCCGCGCCGCGACCCTGCTCAAGGCCGCCGCGAGCAGGCTGGCCGCGACCACGGGCTAACGTCACCCTCGTCATGCCGACATCCCGCCATCGGCCATCAGCAGGTGGCCGGTGGTAAAGGCGGACTGGTCCGATGCCAGGTACAGCATGGACGCCGCGATTTCATCGGCGGTGCCGTGGCGCCCCATGGGGATCATCTCGTCGAAAAAGGCGGTGCCGTCGCGCCCGATCTGGGCGCCAAGGTCGTCTTCGACGCGGCGCTGGAACCCGTTGGCGATGGGGCCGGGCGCGATGGCGTTGACCCTTATGCCGCGCGGTGCAAGATCCTTGGCCATCACCCGCATCAGCCCGGTCAGCGCGTGTTTCGCGGTGATGTAGGCATAGACCCCCGGATCGCCCCGCGTCGCCGCCACGCTTGACGTCAGCACGATGCTGCCGCCCTTGCGCATGTGCTGCACGCCGTGTTTGGCCAGCAGGAACGCGCCGCGCACATGCACCGCCATGACGCTGTCGAAGACCGGCGTCGGGTAGTCCTGGATCGGGGCGACGGTGCCGAAGGTGCCCGCGTTCGAGATCAGCACGTCGATGCCGCCGAACCGGTCCGCCGCGCGCGTCACGGCGCGGCGGACCTGCGATTCGTCCGTGACGTCGGCGGCAAGGCACAGCACGTCCCTTGCCGCATCGCCAAAGGCTTCGGCGCAGGCCGCGTCCAGCGCCGAAAGATCCAGATCGATCAGCGCCAGCCGCGCGCCGTGGCGGTGCAGCAGGCGCGCCGCGGCCAGCCCCAGCGATCCGGCGCCCCCGGTCACAAGGCACACCCTGCCATCAAGTCCGAACATGGCGCCGCCTCAGATGGGGTAGTGGGGCTGGCCGTCCTGGACGGTGATCCAGCGCAGCGTGGTGAATTCCTCGATTGCTGCGGTGCCGCCGAAACGCCCGTAGCCCGAATCCTTGACCCCGCCGAACGGCATCTGCGCCTCGTCATGCACGGTCGGGCCGTTGATGTGGCAGATGCCGCTTTCGATCCGCCGGGCAACGGCCATGGCGCGGGTGGTGTCCTTGCCGAAGACGCTGGCGGACAGGCCGTATTCGGTATCGTTCGCCACGCGCACCGCCTCGTCGATGCTGCCCACCCGCACGACCGATGCGGTGGGGCCAAAACTTTCCTCGGCGTAGATCCGCATGGACGGGGTGACGTGGTCCAGCAGGGTGGCCTGCAGCAGCACGCCCTCGGCCTGGCCGCCGGCGACGATGCGGGCGCCCTTTTCCTCGGCGTCGCGGACCAGGCCCATGATGCGTTCGACGGCGCCGCGATCCACGACGCAGCCAAGCGGGGTGTTGCCTTCGCGCGGATCGCCCACGGTGAGGCTGCGCACCTTTGCGCCCAGCTTTTCGACGAAGGCGTCGGCGATGGCCTCGTGCACCACCAGCCGTTCCGTCGACATGCAGATCTGGCCCTGGTTCATGTAGGCACCGAAGGCGGCGGCGGCGACGGCCTGGTCAAGGTCGGCATCGTCCAGCACGATCATCGGAGCCTTGCCGCCCAGTTCCAGCAGCGCGGGCTTGAGATGTTCGGCCGCCAGTTTCGCGATGATCCGGCCGACGCGGGTGGACCCGGTAAAGTTCACCCGGCGCACGGCGTTATGGGCGATCAGCGCCTCGACGATGCCGGCGGCATCATCCGGAGCGTTGGAAATCACGTTCAGCACGCCCTTGGGCAGCCCGGCTTCCTGCATCGCCTCGACGATCAGCGCATGGGTGCGCGGGCTAAGTTCGGACGATTTCATCACCACGGTGTTGCCGCAGGCCAGCGGCATGGCGATGGACCGCACGCCAAGGATCACCGGGGCGTTCCACGGCGCGATCGACAGCACCACGCCGGCGGGCTGGCGGATCGCCATGGCCATCGAACCGGGGCGGTTGGACGGGATGATCTCGCCCTTGATCATCGTGGTCATGGATGCCGCCTCGCGCAGCATGCCGGCGGCAAGCATCACGTTGAACCCCGCCCAGGACGCGGTCGCGCCCAGTTCCTCGGCCATGGCGGCGGCGATGTCGTCCTTGCGCGCCTCAAGGCTGTCGGCGGCGGCCATCAGCAGCGTCCGGCGCTGGGCGGGGCCGGTGGCGGACCATTCGGGAAAGGCCTGCGCCGCCGCATCGGCCGCGCGGATCGCGTCGGCAACCGAGGCGGCGGCGGCTTCGGTCGCAACGCCCCCGGTCAGGGGGTTCTTGCGGACAAAGGTGCGCCCGCCTTCGGCCGTCACCTTTTCGCCAGCAATCAGAAGTTCAAGAACACTCATGTCTTTCTCCATGGTCGATTTTCAGGCGGCGCCGCCCAGAAAGGCGTTTTGCACCGCGTCGTCTTGCATCAATTCTTCGGCCGTGCCCGACCCGGTGATCCGCCCTGCCTCAAGCAGGTAGCCCCGGTCGGCATGGCGCAGGCTTATCTTCACATTCTGCTCGACGATCAGCAGCCCGACGCCGGTGTCGCGCACCCGGGCAAGCGCGCGGAACAGATCGCCCACCACGATGGGCGCAAGCCCCAGGCTGGGTTCGTCCAGCAGCAGGAAATCGGGGCGGGACATCATGGCGCGGCCCACGGCCACCATCTGCTGTTCGCCGCCCGACATGGTGCGCACCATCTGCCCGCGCCGTTCGGCAAGCCGGGGAAAGATGTCGAAGACCTGCGCCAGGCTGGTTTCCTCGGCGGGGCGTGCGCGGGCGGGGGTGGCGCCCAGGCGCAGGTTTTCCTCGACCGTCATGCGTCCGACGACGCCGCGCCCTTCGGGGACAAGGGCCAGCCCCTTGCCGGTCAGCGCGTGGGCGGGCAGGCCGGTCAGCACCTGGCCATCCATGCGCACCGTGCCCCCGGCGGTGGGCACCATCCCCGCCACCGCCTTGAGCGTTGATGACTTGCCCGCGCCGTTGGCCCCCAGCACCACGACGATTTCGCCCTTGGCGACGGTCAGGCTGACGCCGTCGACGGCAAGATGCTTGCCATAGCGGACGGTCAGGGTGTCGAGTTCAAGCATGATCGTCCCCCAGGTAGGCCTTGATGACGGCGGGCCGCGACAGCACGTCGCCCGACGGGCCTTCGGCGATGACCTCGCCCGCGCTCATCACGATGCAGCGCGAGCACAGGGCGCGCACCGCTTCCATGATGTGTTCCACCAGAAGGATGGTCATGCCGCGCCCCTGCAGGTGGCGCACCAGGTCGATGCCGATCTTCAGCTCGGACGGGTTCAGCCCCGCAAGCCATTCGTCCAGCAGCAGGATTTCCGGTTCCGAGGCAAGCGCGCGGGCCATCTCCATCCGTTTCTGGTCGATGTAGTTGAGGTTGCCGACCCTTTCGTCGCCGCGCCCCGCAAGGCCGACGAAGGCCAGCTTTTCCTCGACCAGGTCGCGCGCCTGCCGGCCCCAGTGCCGCTTGTGCCCGAAGGCCAGCGACAGCAGCACGTTTTCCCCCACGGTCAGGGTGGGCAGCGGGCGCACCAGCTGAAAGGTGCGCGCCACGCCATGTTTCGCGACGCGGTGGGGTTTCATCCGGGTGATGTCGGTGCCGCCGACCTTCACCGTGCCGCCATCGCAGGGCAGGGCGCCGGAAATCATGTTCATCACCGTGGTCTTGCCCGACCCGTTCGGCCCCAGCAGGCCGACCACCTCGCCCGGGGCCAGGGTGAACGACACGTCCCCCACCGCGATCAGCCCGCCGAACCGCTTGTGCAGGTTCGTCAGTTCCAGTTGCGCGCTCATGCCCGGCCTCCCTTGCGCAGGGTTTCGATCCTGGCCAGCACGCCGTTCGGCATGACGAAGACGATCAGGATGAACAGCAACCCTAGCATGATCGAAAAGTGGTCGGGAAAGCTGACCGACAGCCATTCGAACAGCAGGAACAGCGGGATCGCCCCGACCAGCGGGCCCCATAGCCGCATCGCCCCGCCCAGAAGCGCCATGATCAGCGTCATGAACGACACCGTCGGATTGAAGACGATGGACGGTTCGATATAGGTCCAGCGCGGTGCCTGGATCGCCCCGACCAGCGTGATGAGCGTGGCGGAAATCACGAAGAGCAGCAGCTTGATCCGGGTCACGTCGATGCCGGCATGGGCGGCGACGGTCTCGTCATCGCCGATCGCCCGCAGCGCAAGCCCGATGCGCGAACGCCCGATCCCCCACGAGATCAGCAGCGTCACCGCCGCCAGCGCCAGCAGTTGCCAATAGATGTGCCGGCCCTCGAACGGCAGGAACACGTAGCGGCCCATGGTGTAGGTCACGTTGACCTCCCACCAGCTGACCGTCTGGCGCACAAGTTCGGCAAGCCCGAAGGTGAAGATCACGAAATAGACCCCCGCCAGCCGCAGCGTCGAAAGCCCCACGACAAGCGCCATGACCGCGCCGATGGCGCCCGCGCACAGCAGCACAAGCGGGTAGGGCAGCGCCTCGTTCAGCACGGCGACCGTGTAGGCGCCGACCCCGAAAAAGGCCACCGTGGCCAGCGAGACATAGCGCGTGGGCCCCGAAAACAGCGCCCAGGCGGTGGCAAGGGCGACATAGCCGGTCATGCCCAGAAGCACTCCGGTCCAGTAGTCGGGCAGGAAAAGCGGTGCGGCGGCAAGCGCGGCAAGCACAGCGGCGGCAAGCGCAAAGGCGTAAGGTGTGCGCATCGCTCAGGCCTTTCCGAAGATGCCGTTGGGCCGCACGAGCAGCAGCGCCAGAAAGACGGTGTAGACCGCCGCAAGGGTCAGGCCCGGATCGACGTAGGCGGCCACGAAGGTTTCGACCAGCCCCAGAAGCAGCCCGGCCACGATCGCGCCCGGCACGCTGCCCTTGCCGCCCAGGATGACGACGATCAGCGCCTTCATGGTGAACACGACGCCGCCGGTCGCGGTGAAGGTCTGGAACATCGACAGCACCACACCCCCGGTGGCCGCCAGCGCCCCGCCGATGGCAAAGGCCCGGCGCGCGGCCCGGTCGGTGTCGATGCCGAACAGCGGCGCGCTATCGGGGGCCAGCGCCACGTCGCGCAGCACCATGCCCCAGCGCGTGCGGAACAGCACGATCACCAGCGCCGCGCCGATCACAAGGCTCAGCCCCAGCGCCAGCAGCCGGTTGGCCGCGACCGCCGTGCCCAGCACGTCGACGGCCGTGTTCATGAAGCTGTAGCTGGTGTAGCCGCCGCCGAAGATCGTCAGCAGCACGCCCTGGATCACGAACAGCAGGCCGAAGGTCACCAGGATGCTGTCCACCTCCAGCGCGCCTTCGTCCGGCGCCCGGTCCACCAGCGGTTTCATGATGACGCGGTAGACCAGCAGGCTTAGCCCATAGCCCGCGGGCACAAGGATCAGCAGCGCAAGGATCGGGCCGATCTGCAGCGCCGAGAACAGCAGGTAGGTGGCAAAGCAGGCGGCGATGATCGTATCGCCGAAGCTAAGGTTCATGATCCGGGCGATGCCGTACTGTATGGTCAGCCCCATTGCGACAAGCGCGTAGGTGCCGCCGAGCACAAGCCCGTTGACGACGTGTTCAAGCATGAAGGGTCCGGTCAGGTCAGGGGGTCAAGAGGCGGCGGGCGATGCCGCCGCGCTCGGGTCCGGGGTCGGACGGGCGGGATCAGTCCCAGGCGGGTTTGGGCAGTTTCACGGCGGCGGTGCCATCGCCGCCCTCGGGCGAGACGGCGACGAACTGCCCGTCCTGCCACTGGCCGACCCAGTTGATCGCGCGCAGCTGGTTGTCTTCCAGCCGGGTTTCCTTGCCCAGCACGGTCGAGAACGTGCCGCTGGACAGCTCTTTCGCCACCGCGGCCCGGTCAAGCCCGACGCGTTCGATCGCCTGGCCCAGCATTTCAAGCGAGGCATAGACCAGCACCGAGCCCCAGTAATCGGGCGCGCGGCCCACGATCTGTTCGTGCCGCTCGCGGTAGGCGGTGTTCAGCGCGTTGTCCGGGTCGATGCCGCCAAGGCTCATGACGCCTTCGACCGAACCGCCGGCGATGTTGGGGTAAACCGGAAAGCCCGCGCCGACGCCCAGGTAGAACACCGGCGGGTTGAAGCCGGACACCTTGGCCTGCTTGGTCAGGGCAAAGCTGTGGGGCGGGTAGCTGAAGGCGACGAAAGTGTCGGCTTCGGCGTTGGATGCCTCGCCCAGGATGGTGGCGAAATCAGAGGCCTGCGGCGGGAAGGTCTTGTCATAGGCGATGTCGAACCCGGCTTCCTCGAAGGCGGGGCGCGCGGCTTTCACAAGGTCGATCCCGAAGCCGTCCGCGACAGAGATCATCGCGATCCGGTCGTTGATGGCGCCCGCGTCGCGCTGCGCCACAAGGATGTCCGTCAGCGCATCGACATAATCGGCGCTGCCGCCCATGAACCAGAAGCTGGTGTCCCAGCGCTTGACGAAATCGGGCGCCTTGTCGGTCACCGCCGCGCCCGCAAGGTGCGGGTAGCCGAATGTCGCCACCAGCGGCGCCACGGCAAGGTTGAACCCGGTGCCCCAGGGCTGAAGGATGAAATCCACCTCGTCCTGCGTGGCAAGCCGTTCGACGGCGCGCACCACTTCTTCGGCCGAGGACCGGTCGTCATAGGCGATCACGTCGATCATCCGGCGGCTGCCATCGGGCATCTTGAGCCCGCCGTCGGCGTTCACTTCTTCGACCCACAGCTCGTAGTTGGGGGTGACGGTCATGTCCGACCCGCCGGCGTTGGGGCCGGATTTGGACACCGCATAACCGATGGTGACGGTGTCGCTGTCCTGCGCCAGCCCCGCCGTGGCCGTCGCCGCGACAAGCGCGGTGGCAGCGGCGGCGTGGATCGACAGACGGCGGACCGCACCTGCGGCCTGTCCGATAGCATTCTTCATGGTTTTCCCTCCCGTAGTCTTCCCCTTGCGGTGCGAATCCTGCGCCGCCCTGGGAAGTCACGCGTCCTCCAACGCTGATGTGTCGCACAGGCTACGCAAGACCGGCGCGTTGCGTAATAGACATTTTGTGGAAAAAATTGTACTTTTGACGGGTTTTGAACGGGCACCCGGCAGAGGGCGAATGGAAAGACAGACGGTACAGGCGGAACGCATCCGCAGCGCGCTGACCAACACCGAATACGCCACGTCGGGGGGGCGGGCAGTGATGCTTTTGCTGCTTGCGGGCCGGGGGACGTTCATCTCGGACGAGATCGAACGCGAGGTCGCCGGCCCCTGCCTGATCTGGGCGCCCACGGGCTGGTCGACCCGCATCGCGCTTGCGGCGGGCGCGCGCGGCTATCTTGTGCGGATGCCCGAACGCGCGCTGGGGCGGGCGTTGCCCACGGATGTGCTGTCGGCCCATGTGCGGCAAACGGTCAGCCGCCGGATGTTCCTGTCGGATCTGTCGGTCCGCACCATCACGTCGCTGACCGCGCTGTTCGAAAAGATCGAAACCGAACTGCGCGAGGCCGCGCCCGGCAGCGAAACCGTGCTGCACCATTGCGTGTCGCTCTTGCTGATCGACATCTGGCGCGCCGCCGCGCCGCCCCGCCAGTCGGTCGAACAGCATCCGGACCGGATTTCCGACAGCTTCCTGGGGCTGGTGGAACTGCACCTGCAGAACCACTGGACCATCGCCGAATACGCGCGGCGCATCGGCGTGTCACGCGACCGGCTGAACGCCGCCGTGCGCCGGGCCATCGGGATTCCGCCCCATGCCCATATCCAGCGCCGCCTGATGGAAGAAGCCAAGGCGCTGCTGGTGACGACCAACCTGAACGTGGCCGAGGTCTGCTATCGTCTGGGGTTCAGCGACGCGGCCTATTTCACGCGCTTCTTTCGCCGGCACGAAAAGCTGACGCCGGCGCTGTTCCGGCGCACCTACACGCCGCTTTACCGCACGCGCACGCAGGAAGTGTCGTTCGCGGAATGGCCGTAACCGCCATCCCGCGCGCCGTCACTGCAGATCGGAAAACGCGGCCTGAAGCCGTTCGCCGGCGTCGATCACCCGCGCCCGCGGGGTGGCGATGTTGAAGCGCAGGAAGGTTTCGCCCCCGGTGCCGAAGGTGCTGCCATGGTTCGCGGCGATACGGGCATCGTTCTGCACGCGCCGGGTGATTTCCGCATCATCCATGCCGGTGCCGGAAAAATCGACCCAGGACAGGTAGGTCGCCTCAAGCGGCATCGAACTGGCGCCGGGGATCGCGGCAATCGCCGCATCCAGCAGCTTGCGGTTGCCGTCAAGATAGGCGGTCAGCTCGTCCACCCAGGCGGCGCCGTCCGGGGAATAGGCCGCCGTGGCCATCACCAGCCCGAAACTGTTGGGCGACATGCCAAGGCCGGCCATCTTCGCGGCGAATTGCGCGCGCAGCCTTGGGTTCGGAACGATCACGTTGCCAGTGTGCGAGCCCGCGATGTTGAAGGTCTTGGTCGTGGCGGTCATCATCACCAGACGGTCCTGCACGCCGTCGATCAGCGCCATGGGCGTGTGCACCTGCCCGGGCATCAGCAGGTCGTGGTGGATTTCGTCCGACACCAGGATCAGGTCGTGCCTGCGGGCGAATTCGGCGACCTCGGCCAGCTCGTCGCGCGACCAGACGCGCCCGCCGGGATTGTGCGGGGAACACAGCATAAGCAGCTTTTCCGACCCGGTCATCAGCGCGTCATAGCTGCTGAAATCCATCTCGTAGCGCCCGTCGTTCAGCGCCAGCGGCAGTTCGCGCACCTCGCGCCCGGCGGCTTTGATGACCCGCGCGAAGGCGTGGTAGACCGGCGTGAACAGAACCACCGCATCGCCGGGATCGGTCCAGGTGTCGACGCAGATCCCGGTTCCGTTGACCAGCCCGTGCGTGGTGAACACCCATTCGGGCGCCACGTCCCAGCCGTGGCGATGCGACATCCACCAGCGAATCGCGGCCAGGTAGTCGGAATCGTCGCCGAAATAGCCATAGACCCCGTGATCAAGCATGCCCTGCAACGCCGCCTGCACGCAATCGGGCGGGCGGAAATCCATGTCCGCGACCCACATGGCAAGGCCATCGTCGGGGGATACGCCGTATAGCGCCTCCATCTTGTCCCACTTGGCGCAATGGGTGCCGACGCGGTCGATGGCTTCGTCGAAACGGCTGGTCATGAGCATGGATCCTGACGGTTGCAAATGCCCGGACGGTAACCCCCTGATCGGCGGGCGCAAGCCCTGGCGCTTGCGCAGCCGGGCGGTTTTTCCTAGATGCCTTTGGTGAAACCTCGCGGAGGAGCCGCATGAAACGCACGATCCTCATCCATCCCGACCCGCGCCTGAAAAAGCTGTGCGATCCCGTACCCGACATGTCGGATGCGCTGCGCGTGCTGGCCGAGGACATGCTGGAAACGATGTATGACGCGCCGGGCATCGGCCTTGCCG
>CAXICP010000084.1:0-9992 GCA_964022595.1 uncultured Salipiger sp. | reverse complement strand
GCTGGGGCATTCAGGAAGTCTATGGCATGCACAATTGGCCCGGCCAGCCGCTGGGCAGCTTTGCCATCCGGCCCGGCCCGTTCTTTGCCGCCACCGACGTGTTCGAAGTGGTCGTCACGGGGCAGGGAGGGCACGCGGCCAAGCCGCATGAAACCATCGATCCCACCGTGACCTCGGCCACCATCGTGACCGCGCTGCAAAGCATCGCCAGCCGCAACGCCGATCCGGTCAGCCAGATTGTGGTGTCGATCACCAGCTTCGTCACGTCCAGCCAGGCGTTCAACGTGATCCCGCCCCGGGTGACGCTGCGCGGCACGGTGCGCACGCTGTCGCCGGAAAACCGCGACCTTGCCGAAACCCGTATCGAACAGATCTGCACCGGCATCGCCGCCGCCTACAATTGCAGCGCCAAGGTCGAATACACCCGTAACTATCCCGTGATGGTCAACCACGACGAGCAGACGGAATTCGCCGCCGATGTCGCGCGCGAGATTTCGGGCGATTGCGCCGAGGCGCCGCTGATCATGGGCGGCGAGGATTTCGCCTTCATGCTCGAGGAACGGCCCGGCGCCTACATCCTTGTGGGCAACGGCGATACCGCGATGGTGCATTCGCCCGAATACAATTTCGACGACAACGCGATTCCCGCCGGCTGTTCCTGGTGGGCCGGCATCGCCGAGCGGCGCATGCCCGCCGCCTGACCGGGCGCGCGGCATCAAGGCGTCATGTCACATTTTATTTATGCAATGTGACCATGACTTTCAGCATAGGATCGGCCCGCGCCGGGCCGGTCCGGCGATCAGCAACAGGGAAGACGACACCATGCGCAAGCTCATTCTCGCCACGCTCGCCGCCGCCGTGCCCGCCACGATGGTCCTTGCCCAATCCGCCGAAGACACGGTCAAGGCCCGGCAGGGCTTCTTTCAGTTGATCGGGTATGAAATGGGCGGGCTTGCCGCCATGGCCAAGGGCGATGTCGCATACGACGCGCAGACCGCCAGCGCCCATGCCGCCGACCTGTCCACGCTGACATCGCTGCACGTGGGCGATTACTTTGCGCCCGGCACCTCGAATGAGGATCTGCCCGGCAAGACCCGCGCGCTGCCCGCCATCTGGGAAGACTCCGACGGGTTCATGGAACGCGTCCAGGCGCTTTCGGCCGCGGTCGAAAACATGAACGGCGCGGCCGGCGAAGGGCTGGACGCCCTGCGCCCGGCGATGGGCCAGCTGGGCGGCGCCTGCAAGGCGTGTCACGACGATTTCCGCGCCCGGAGCTTCTGACCCAATGGCGGCGGCGGGCGACACGCAGCGACAGGGCGCCCCCAGCGCGGTCCTGTGGGACCCCGTGGTGCGGGTGCTGCATTGGGCGCTGGTCATCGCCTTCGCCGCCGCCTGGGGGCTGGGCAAGTTCGGCCCGGACCAGATGACGCTGCATTTCTACGCCGGCTACACGGTGGGGGCCATCGTGGTGCTTCGGGTGATCTGGGGCTTTGTCGGCCCGCACACAGCCCGCTTTGCCAGCTTCGTGCGCGGGCCATCGGCCATCGCCGCCTATGCCCGCCGCCTGCCCGAACGGCGCCCGTCGCACAGCTGGGGGCACAACCCGGTGGGGGCGCTGTTCGTGGTGGGGGTGCTGGTGGTGCTTGCGCTTCAGGTCACATCGGGCCTGCTGTCGGATCCCGAGGATTACATCAACGTCGGCCCGCTTGCGCAATACGTCAGCTACGAGGCGACGCAGACCGCGCTGGCGCTGCACGAACCCCTGTCGACGGTCTTGCTGGTCATGGTGCTGGTCCACGTCGCGGCCATCGTGTTCTACAAACGCTGGAAGGGCGAAAACCTCGTGACCCCGATGATCACCGGGCGCCGCCCCTGATCCGCGCCGCCCCGCTATGGCCCCGCGCGCCGCTTTGCGCTAAAGCCCCGCGAAACCACCCGAGGAGCCCCGCGTGAGCCAGCCCGTGAACATCATCTGCATCAAGTGGGGCACCGCCTTCGGGCCGGAATATGTCAACCGGCTGTATTCGGGCGTGCGGCGCAACCTGTCGCGCCCGGTCCGCTTCTTGTGCATGACCGAACACGCCGACGGCCTGCACCCGGCGATCGAGGTGCTGCCGCTGCCGGTCGAACCTTTTGCCGAACCCATGGCGCAGGCGCTTGCGGTGGCCAACCGTCAGGGCGCCATGCGCAAGGTGTCGCTGTTCCGCCCCGGCCTTGTGCCCGACCTTGACGGCCCGATCCTTGGCTTCGATCTTGACGTGGTCATCACCGGATCGCTTGACGACATCCACGACCTTGCGCCCGGCACCATCGCCATGCGCCACGACTGGACCGAAAAGCGCAAGGGGCGGCCCACCGGCCACGGGTCGGTGTTTCGCTTCGATCCGGCGCTGCACGGGTTCCTTTACGAAGACCTTGCCGCCAATGCCTATGACGAGGTGGAAAAAGCGCGGGGCTCCGAACAGCGCTATACCAGCCACAAGGCGATGGATCGCGGCCTGTTCACCTATATCCCGGACCCCTGGGTCGTGTCGTTCAAGTACGACTGCAACCCGTTCCCCGGCAACTGGCTGCACGCGCCGCGCCTGCCGGCGGATGCGCGCGTCGTGTGCTTTCATGGCCGCCCCAAGATGACCGACGCGCTGGATGGCTGGAACGGCTCGCTGATCCGCCATTCAAAGCCCTGCGATTGGCTGCGCGATCACTGGATCGTGAGGGCTCGGGCCGATCTCGGGCCGGAATACGCCTGAAGCGCGCCGCGAGGCTTGCCCCCGGACCCGAGGGCGGGGTAAGAGCGAGGCCACGAAAAAACATGTTTAATTCGACCGAGGAGAGGGCAGAACGCATGCGCCGCGTCGTTGTCACCGGGCTGGGGCTGGTCACGCCCCTTGCGGACGGAGTTGAGAAAAGCTGGGAACGCATCCTCGACGGTCAGTCGGGCGCGGGCCCGATCAGGAATTTCGACACCGAGGGGCTGGTCACGACCTACGCCTGCGAGGTGCCGCTGGGCGAGGGGGACGGCGATTTCAACGCCAACACCTATCTTGAGCCGAAGGAACAGCGCAAGGTCGATACCTTCATCCTGTTCGGCCTTGCCGCCGCGCAGCAGGCAGTCGAGGATTCCGGCTGGATGCCGACCGATCGCGAGGATCTGGAACGCACCGGCGTTCTGATCGGCTCGGGGATCGGGGGGCTCAATTCCATCGCCAACACCGCCGTCATGATGGAAACCAAGGGGCCGCGCCGCGTCTCGCCGTTCTTCGTGCCCGGCGCGCTGATCAACCTGATCTCGGGGCAGGTGTCGATCAAGTACGGCTTCCGCGGGCCGAACCATTCGGTCGTGACCGCCTGTTCGACCGGCGCGCATGCCATCGGCGATGCCATGCGGCTGATCAAGTACGGCGATGCCGACGTGATGGTCGCCGGCGGCGCCGAAGCGGCGATCTGCCGGATCGGCATCGCGGGGTTCAACGCCTGCAAGGCGCTGTCGACCAAGCGCACCGACGATCCCACCAAGGCCAGCCGCCCCTATGACGCCGATCGCGACGGGTTCGTGATGGGCGAGGGCGCGGGCATTGTGGTGCTTGAAGAATACGAACACGCCAAGGCGCGCGGCGCCAAGATCTATGCCGAGGTTCTGGGCTACGGTCTGTCGGGCGATGCCTATCACATCACCGCCCCGTCCGAAGACGGCGACGGCGCCGAACGGTCCATGCGCGCGGCGCTGAAATCCGCCGGGCTTGGCCCCGAGGATATCGATTACATCAACGCCCACGGCACCTCGACCATGGCCGACACGATCGAACTGGGCGCGGTCGAACGCCTGCTGGGCGAACATGCGGGCAGCGTCACCATGTCGTCGACCAAATCCGCCACCGGCCACTTGCTGGGGGCCGCCGGCGCCATCGAGGCGATCTTTTCGATCCTCGCGATCCGCGACCAGGTCGCACCGCCGACGATCAACCTGGACAACCCGGCGGTGGAAACGCCCATCGACCTTGCGCCCAACGCCAAGCGCGAGCGCAAGGTGAAACACGCCCTGTCGAATTCCTTCGGCTTCGGTGGCACCAACGCGAGCGTGATCTTCGGAAAGGTCGATTAATCATGTGGCGAAACATCGCCTCCAACGCGATGACCTTTCTCGTGGTCATCGTGTTCCTTTTCGGCGGCGTGCTGATCTGGGCGCAGAACGAATACCGGGCGGCCGGCCCCTTGGCCGCGCCCATCTGCCTTGAGGTCGCGCGCGGCAGCAATTTCAACCGTGTGTCGTCGGACCTGGAAGACCAGGGCGCGATCCGGTCGGGGCTGCTGTTCCGCCTTGGGGCGGATTACGCGGACAAGACCTCGCAGCTCAAGGCCGGGTCCTACCTTGTGCCCGAGGGCGCGACCATGCCCGAGATCACTGATATCGTCACCCGCGGCGGCGCGTCGACCTGCGGCACGGAAGTGGTGTACCGCATCGGCGTGACCAGCGCCGAAGTCGAGGTGCGCGAACTTGACCCGGTGCTTGGGCGCTATGACGAGGTGCTTGAATTCGACCCCGCCGAACCGGCGCCGGCCGAATATGCCGCCTACCGCGACGATGTGGGCACGCGGTTTCGCGTGTCGCTTGCCGAAGGCGTGACCAGCTGGCAGGTGGTCAATGAACTGGGCCAGGTCGATATCCTTGACGGCGACATCCCCGAGCGCCCCGCCGAAGGCTCGCTTGCGCCCGACAGCTACGAGATTTCCAGGGGCGACAGCCGCCAGGACGTGATCGACCGGATGCAGGCCGCCCAGCAGGTGATCCTTGCCGATGCCTGGGCGAACCGCGCGCCGGGTCTGCCATATGCCTCGCCCGAAGAGGCGCTGACCATGGCGTCCATCGTGGAAAAGGAAACCGGCGGCGCGGATGAACGTGCGCTTGTGGCCTCGGTCTTCGTCAACCGGATCGAACGGGGCATGCGGCTTCAGACCGACC
Organism: uncultured Salipiger sp.; assembly: GCA_964022595.1. Taxonomy (GTDB): domain Bacteria; phylum Pseudomonadota; class Alphaproteobacteria; order Rhodobacterales; family Rhodobacteraceae; genus Salipiger. The sequence continues at coordinate 5,032 of CAXICP010000084.1, read as the reverse complement.
CGACGGTGATCTATGGCATCACCGGCGGCGAGGGTGTGCTGGGGCGCGGCATCCGCCAGTCCGAGCTACGCGGCGAAACGCCCTACAACACCTACGTGATCGACGGGCTGCCGCCGACCCCCATCGCCAACCCGGGCCGCCTTGCGATCCAGGCGGCGCTGAACCCGGCCGACACGGAATTTGTCTATTTCGTCGCCAAGACGCTGGATCCGGCGGATGGCCATCTTTTTGCCGAGACGCTGGATGAACACAACCGCAACGTCGCCGCCTACCGCCGGCTTGAAGCGGAACGCGCGAACCAGTAGCGCGCCGGACATGACAGCAAAAGGCCCCCGCCTGCGGCAATGCAGCGGGGGCCTTTTTCGTTTGTGCGGACGGTGCTGGCGGATCAGGCGCGCGCGGGGCGCAGGAACAGCCAGATCAGCGCCGCGCCCGCAAGCACCAGGAAGGGCGCCATCGCCCTGTTCACCGCCGCCCAGCCCTGCTGCGCCGAGCCGCCCGAACAGTTCATCAACCCCCCCGAGGAAAGCGACGCCACGGTGACCCCGCCGAAGACCAGCAGATCGTTCAGCCCCTGCATCCGGCCCCTTTCATGGGGCTCATGCGCGGCGGCAAGCATGGTCGTCGCGCCGATGAAGCCGAAATTCCAGCCGATGCCCAGCAGAACCAGCGCGACGAAGAAATTCTCAAGCGCCACGCCGGTCAAAGACACCGCCCCCGCGCCGCCAAGGATCACCAGCCCCAGCGCGACGATCCGTTCCACGCCGAAGCGCGCGATCAGATGCCCGGTGAAGAACGAAGGGACGTACATCGCCAGCACATGGGCCGTGACCACGTTCGCCGCATCGGCGGTTTCGAACCCGCAGCCCACCACCGCAAGGGGGGTCGATGTCATCACAAGGTTCATCAGCGCATAGCTGACCATGGCGCAGATCACCGCAACGGCGATGCGCGGCGTGGCCAGCAGCTCGCGCCGGCTGCGGCCCCGGGGCGCATCCTCGGCGGGAACCGGCGGGCGGGGAATGCGCAGGAACAGGAACAGCGTCGAGCCGACAAGGTTGACCGCGATCACCGCCGCGTAGGTGCCCAGGAAAGGCACGACGAACGCGTCCGCCGTCAGCTTGACCAGTTGCGGGCCGATGATCGCCGCGGCAAGGCCCCCGGCCATGACATAGGAAATCGCCTTGGGGCGGAACGACTCGGATGCGGTGTCGGCGGCGGCGAAGCGGTAAAACCCCTGCGCGGACATGTAGATGCCGGTCATGAAGCTGCCCAGCAGGAACAGCGGAAAGGATGCGATCAGCAGCGCATAGGCCCCGACAGCGCCGCCAAGCGCGCCGCCAAGCGTGCCAAGGGTGAACCCCGCCCGGCGCCCGAACCGCTGCATGAAGGCCGATACCGGGGTGGCCGCACACATCGACCCCAGCACGATCAACGAAATCGGCAGCGTCGCGAAACACGGGTTCGGCGCAAGCGACTGCCCCGCAAGTCCGCCGATGGTAAAGATCATCGGCATCTGCGCGCCAAGGACGGCCTGCGCCAGCACAAGGACGACAACGTTGCGTTTGGCGAGACGGTCTTGGGTCATGAACGGGCCTGCGGGCTGTTGCGCGGGAATCGGGTGGAGCCGGGGGCGACGATCGTGCCAGACTGGCCACGCGGGGTTTCGGGGTGCCGGACCGGGATATGATCATTTTCGGATTTAGGGAAGGCGCGGCGTGACAGGACGGATCATCGAGACAGAGGCCTGTGTCGCGGAAGGCGCGGCATGGCTGCGCCGGGCAGAGCCGCGATTTGGCCGCGCGCTGGACCTGACCGGGCCTCTGCCCCTGCGCAGGCGCCCCGACGGGTTCGCGCAATTGCTGTCGGCCATCGTCAGCCAGCAGGTCAGCGTTGCGTCCGCCCGGGCGATCTGGGCGCGGCTTGAAACCGCGGGCATGACCGACACGACGCCGGTGCTTGCGGCCTCGACCGAAGAACTGCGCGCCCTGGGCCTGTCGCGGCAAAAGGCATCCTATGCGCAGGCGCTGGCGGGGGCGGGCATCGATTTCGACGCGCTGCGCGATGCGCCCACCGACGAGGTGATCTCGACCCTGGTGGCGGTCAAGGGCATCGGCGTCTGGACGGCCGAGATCTACGCCATGTTCTCGCTTGGGCGGGCGGACGTGTTCGCGCCGGGCGACCTTGCGCTGCAGGAAGCGGTACGGCTTCTGTTCGATCTGCCCGAGCGCCCCAAGGAACGCGCGCTGCGCACCATGGCAGACGCCTGGAGCCCCTGGAGGTCGGTTGCGGCGCGCGCGCTCTGGGCCTACTACCATGTGGCGAAGCAACGAGAGGGCATTGCATGACGCGCGTTCTGAAAGCCGGCCGAAAGGAACCCGTTTCGGGCGATATCCGGTCCTGCGTGGTTTTCCTGCATGGCTATGGCGCCAACGGGGCCGACCTGCTGGGGCTGGCCGATCCGCTGGGCGAACATCTGCCCGATACGCTGTTCGTGGCGCCCGATGCGCCCGAGGATTGCGCCGGCGCGCCGATGGGGTTCCAGTGGTTCCCGATCCCCTGGATCGACGGATCCTCGGAAGAGGAATCGATGCAGGGCATGGCCCGCGCGGTCGACGATCTGAACGCCTTTCTTGACGCGCTGATGGTCGACGAGGATCTGCTGCCCGAGCAGGTCGCGCTGTTCGGCTTTTCGCAGGGCACGATGATGGCGCTGCACGTGGCGCCGCGCCGCGAGGATGAATTCGCCGGCGTCGTGGCGTTTTCGGGGCGGCTTCTGCAGCCCGAACTGCTGGCCGATGAGGTGGTTTCGCGTTCGCCGGTGTTGCTGGTGCACGGCGATCAGGATGACGTGGTGCCGGTTGAATCGCTGCCCCAGGCCGCCGAGGCGCTACAGGGCGCGGGCTGGAAAGAGGTCTTCGCCCATGTCCAGAAGGGCACCGCCCACGGCATCGCGCCGGACGGGCTAAGCGTGGCGCTGGCCTTCATCCGCGACAAATGCGGATTCTGATACGGGGGTGAACGGGCGCCGGGGGTTTCGGGCCCCGGCGTTGCCCTAGCCGTTGCCGTGGCCGGTAAAGCGCGCCGCATCGGCGGCGGCGCGGCGGATGGCATTGGATTTGTGCACCGTCTCCTGGTATTCGGCTTCGGGGTCGCTGTCGTAGACCACGCCGCCGCCCGCCTGGATGTACAGCTTTTCATCCTTCACGATGGCGGTGCGCAGGGCGATGCACATGTCCATGTCGCCGCCCGCGCTGAAATAGCCCACGCCGCCGCCGTAGACGCCGCGCTTTTCCGGTTCCAGCTCGTCGATGATCTGCATCGCGCGCACCTTGGGCGCGCCCGACACGGTACCGGCGGGCATGCCGGCAAAGAATGCCGACAGCGCGTCCTGATCGTCGGCCAGCTCGCCCACCACGTTGGACACGATGTGCATCACGTGGCTGTAGCGTTCGATGATGAACTTTTCGGTGGGGCGCACGGTGCCGATCTTGGACACCTTGCCGGTGTCGTTGCGGCCCAGGTCCAGCAGCATGAGATGTTCGGCCAGCTCTTTCTTGTCGGCCAGCAGATCGGCTTCGAGCGCGCGGTCCTCTTCGGGGGTGGCGCCGCGCGGGCGGGTGCCGGCGATGGGGCGGATCGTCACCTCACGGCCAAAGACCCGAACAAGGATTTCCGGCGAGGCGCCGATCACCTGGAAGCCGCCGAAGTTGAAGTAGAACATGAAGGGCGACGGGTTGGTGCGGCGCAGGCTGCGGTACAGCGCAAAGGGCGGAAGCGGGAAATCCTGCGTCCAACGCTGTGCAGGCACCACCTGAAATATGTCGCCCTTGCGTATGTAATCCTTGGCTTTTTCGACCGCGGCCTTGTAGCCGTCATGGGTAAAATTCGATACCGGCTCGCCGATGTCGCGCGCTTCGCCAAGGTCGCGGCTGGCCTGCGGCATGGCGCGTTCCAGATCGCGCACCGCGTCCATCACACGCTCGGCCGCCCGGGCGTAGGCCGCGCGCGCCGAGCTGCCATCAGTGACCCAGGCGGGCGCCACCACCGTCACCTCGCCCTTGACCCCGTCCAGCACCGCCACCACCGACGGGCGCAGCATCAGCGCATCCGGCAGCCCAAGCGGGTCGGGGTTCACGTCGGGCAGTTTTTCCACCAGCCGGATCATGTCGTAGCCAAGGTAGCCGAACAGCCCCGCCGCCGCCTGGGGCAGATCGTCGGGCAGCTCGATCCGGCTTTCCGCCAGAAGCGCGCGCAGGCTGGTCAATGGGTCGTCGTCGCAGGGCACGAAGGCATCGGGATCGAACCGGGCCTGCCGGTTCACCTGCGCCGCGCCGCCGTGGCATTTCCAGACGGTGTCGGGCTTCATGCCGATGATCGAATAGCGCCCGCGCACCTCGCCCCCGGTCACCGATTCAAGCATGAAGGCGTCCTTGGCCGCGCCAGTCAGCTTGAGCATCAGCGACACCGGCGTGTCCAGATCCGCCGCAAGCCGGGCATAGACCACCTGGTTCCTGCCAGCGTCGAAGCCGGGCGCGAAATCTTCGAAACTGGGAATGAGCGTGGCCATGCTGCCTTACCGGATGTTCGTGAGGACGGCGTTGACCGCCGCCTGGTCGACGCTGACACCGGCGCGGCGCTGCACGTCGGCATTGTAGGCGGTGAACAGGTCCTGCGCGACGCCGCTTGCGGCGCGCTGGCGCAGCAGCCCTTCCAGCATCTGCACCTGCGGGTCTTCCATGTCGACGGGCGTGACGGCATCAAGGCGGATCACCACGGCCTCGTTCGTGCCGGGTAGGGCGCGGGTGTCGCCGGGCTGCATGTCGAACAGCGCACCGACAACCGAATCCGGCAGACCGTCGATCTGGCCATCGCGGCGCAGGTCGGCCTGCGTGCGGGGGGTTAGCCCTGCGTCTTCGAAGCTGGAGCCGTTCGCGATTGCGTCGGCCGTTGCATGCGCCTGTTCCACCAGCGCGCGGGTTGCCTGTTCGGCTTCCCAAAGCTGTTCGACCTCGGCGCGCACGTCATCGAA
>CAXICP010000083.1:0-10010 GCA_964022595.1 uncultured Salipiger sp. | reverse complement strand
GACCTTGCGGCCTGAATCGGTGGTCGCGCCGATGCGCAGCTTTTCGACGGTGACGAGGGGGTCGGTCATCATTCGCTCCTGTCGCGGATCTTGGTGGGCAAGTTGTCGATGAACATGTTCACCGAGATGGTCAGCGAGGCGATGGCGACCGACGGGAAGATCACCGCCGGGGCACCCAGGCTCAGCCCCTCGATGTTCTCTCGAACCAAGCCGCCCCAGTCGGCGTAGGGCGGCTGTACACCAAGACCAAGGAATGACAGCCCCGACAGCACCAGCACGATGAACACGAAGCGCAGGCCGAGGTCGGCAAGCACCGGACCAAGGATGTTGGGGAAGATCTCTTGCAGGATAAGGTAGCGTGTATTTTCACCCCGGGCGCGGGCCACGGTGACGAAATCCATGGTGTTCACATTGACCGCCAGCGCGCGGGCGAACCGATAGGCGCCGGGCATGTAGATCGCGGTCAAGGTCAGGATCAGCACCGGGATCGACGAGCCCACGGCGGCCACGACAACCAGCCCGAAGAGCAGCGACGGGATGCCGTTGAAGGCGTCGAGCAGACGCGACAGCACCATGTCGAACCAACCGCCGGCGACCGCGGCGATCATGCCCAGGATGACCCCAAGCGCGCAGGCCAGCGTGACGGCGGCAAGCGCGATGCCCACGGTGTAGCGGGCGCCCATCAGGATGCGGGAAAAGATGTCGCGCCCTAGATAGTCGCTGCCCATCCAGTAGTCGCCGGTGATCGGGCCGAAGTAATCCCAGTCGACGATCTCGCCCGGCGGGTACGGCGAGAACCACGGGCCGACAAGCGCCACGAGCCCCCAGAACAGCATGATCGCAAGGCCGATGCGGCCGACCCAGTTGAAGCTCCAGCCCGGCCCCCTGGGCTTGGGCGCGTCGGTGGCGGCGGTGGTGGTCCGGTACTCTGCCATCATCGACGCAGCCTCGGGTTGGACAGGGTTGCAATCAGGTCGGCGAGCGTGATCAGCATCAGGTAGCTGACGCAGAAGATCATCGCGCAGGACTGGATCAGCGGCAGGTCGCGGGTGCTCACCGCATCGACCATTAACTTGGCGACGCCGGGATAGTTGAAGATCGTCTCGACGATGATCACGCCGCCCACCAGATAGCTCAGCGACAGCGCCACCGCATTGGCGATCGGCCCCAGCGCGTTCGGAAGCGCGTGCACCAGCACCATGCGCTTGCGCGAGGCGCCCTTGAGCAGCGCCATCTCGACATAGGGCGTGTTGATCGTGTCGATCACTGCCGCGCGGGTCATCCGGATCATCTGCGCCGAGACCACGAAGGAAAGCGTGATCACGGGCATGGCATATGCCCTGAGCATCGTGCCAAACGAGCTCATGTCGGCGCCGTAGCTCAGCGCCGGCAGCCAGTCGAGCCAGACCGCGAAGATCAGCACCGCCAGCGTCGCGACCATGAATTCGGGCACCGAGATCACCGAGATCGTCAGAACCGAGACCACGCGGTCGAACAGCGATCCGCGCCACATCGCGGCACCGATGCCAAGGCACAGCGCGATCGGCACGGACACCAGTGTCGTCACGCCGGCGAGCCGCAGCGAGTTTCTAAGCCGGCCCGAGAGCAGCTCTGTAACCTCCATCTTGTTCACGTAGGAAGTACCGAGGTCACCGCCCGCCAGACCGGCGAGCCAGCCGACAAAGCGGCTGAGCGCCGGCTCGTCGAGCCCCATCGCAGCGCGCAGGCCGGCGACGGCTTCGGGCGTGGCAGCCTGGCCAAGCAGGATTTCGGCAACGTCCCCGGGCAACAGCTCGGTGGCGAAGAAGACGGCGAAGGACACGATGATCAACGTGAGCAGGGCAATGCCAAGCCGTTGTATCACAAGGAACCATGGCAGAAGCGATTGGGGCAAGCGGGGCACCTCTTTCGGCCGGTGGGAAGGTCAGGCGAGGGACCCGCACGCGCAGTGCGGGCCCCGATTGTGCGCGAGGATCAGTCGTTCAGCCAAACGTATTCGGCGAAGGCATAGCCCATCATGCCGCCAAGCGGGTTCGGCTTGAGACCCCCGAGCTTGCTTGTGTGGGCGTCCATGTTGGAGATCCAGACCGGGATGCCGGTGCCCGCCTCGTTCGAGACCATCTCCTGCATGTCCCAGTAGATCTCTTTGCGACGCTCTTCGTCGAGCGCGCCGCGCGCCTCGACCAGCATCGAGTCGAACTTTTCGGATTTGTACTGGCTCTCGTTCCACGGCGCGTCGGAGGAATAGAGCAGCGAGAACAGGATGTCCGGCGTCGGGCGCGGGTTGATGTTGCCGAAATGGACCGGCGCCTTGAGCCAGTAGTTCGACCAGTAGCCGTCAGAGGGCACGCGGTCGACCTTGAGGTTCATGCCGATCTGGCTGCCGGCTTGCTGCACGATGGTCGCCATGTCGACCGATGCGGTGGCCGCGTCGGAGGCCACGATCGGGATCTCGACGCCCAGAAGACCGGCCTTATCGAACAGCGACCTGGCGCGCTCGGGGTCGAACTCGCGTGCCGGCAGGTTCGGGTTGTAGTAGCGGTTCGCCGGCGAGACCGGCTGATCGTTGGCGATCTCCGCGAGGCCGCGGAAGGCCGATTTCTGGATCGCTTCGCGATTCATCAGGTACTTCATTCCCTCGACGAAGCCGGCCTTTTCACCCGGGTTCAGGTCAAGGCGCATGTTGAGGTTGGTGTAGTTGCCCGCGGTGCTGATCAGCGTCGAAACGCTGTCATTGCTGTCGAGCAGACGCGCCGAGCGCGGATTGACCGAAGCCGCGTACTGGATATCGCCGGACATCAGCGCATTGACGCGGGCGTTGTTGTCGGGGATCGCGAAGAACTCGAACGTGTCAAGATACGGCCCTTGCGCCTTGAAATAGTTCGGGTATCTCGGCCCGATTGATCGAACGCCCGGCTCGACGCTCTCGCAGATGAAGGCGCCGGTGCCGTTCGCGGTCGAGAAATCCCTGGTGCCTTCGGCGATGATCATGAAGTGGTGCAGCGCGAGGATCGTCGGCAGGTCGGCATTGGGCGAATCAAGCACGATCTTCACCGTCAGGTCGTCGACCTTGGAAATCTCGGTCATCTGCCTGGCGATCGAGTTCACTTTGGAGCCGACCGCCTCGTCGAGGTGACGCTGCAGTGAAAACACGACGTCCTCGGCTGCGAGTGTCTTGCCGTCGTGGAAGGCGACGCCGGATTTCAGCTTCACTTCCCAGGTCTGGGCATCGTCCGACGACACGCTTTCGGCCAGTTCCATGTTCACCTGGCCTTCTTCGTCGAGAAAGGTCAGCCGGTTGTAGAAGGCACAGCAGCGTGCGTAGTCGGTCGACAGCGATGCCTTGGCCGGATCAAGCGTGTCGGCGGTCGAAGAGGACCAGCCGGCCGCCCGGAGCGTGCCGCCGCTGACCGGGGTCGCGGCAAGCGCGGCCGAGGCGCGCATCAGGAGCGAGCCGCCGGCAGCGGCCGCCACACCCGAGGACATCAGCATTTTCAGCAGATCCCGGCGCGATGCGCCACGGCGGATCATGTGCTCGACCATCGCGTCATCGCGGCCGGTCCAGTTGGTGGGGGTCTTGGTCATGTTTTTGCGTCCCTGTTGTGATGCGTGGGTGGCTGCCGCAGTCTTGTCGCCGCATTCAGCCGGGTTGGTTCAGGATGTCTGCGCGTCGAACGCCTTGTCGGCGGCGCGGGCCAGATCGATCAACGTATGGAAGTGGTAGTCGGGCCTGGTGAATTCCCTGGGCTCGATGGTGCCGCCGTAGCCCTGCTGCGCATGCCGGCGCTGGATCCAGGCATTTGTCATGCCAAGCGCGCGCGATATGCCGATGTCGTGGTACTGGCTTTGCGCGGTGTGCAGGATGGCGCCCTTGCTGCCGCCATCCATGCCGACATGTTCGAAGACCCGTTCGAAATAGGCCGGATCGGGCTTTTCACAGCCGGTGTCGTCGGTGGTGAACCCTGCCCAGAACGGCTGGCCAAGCTTCTCGGCGTATTTGTCGAAGGCCCAGCGGCGGGCATTGGTCATCGCGATCAGCTTGTAGCGACCCTTGAGCCGCGCCATCGCCTCGACACTGTCCGGGAACGGCTTGGCATCGCCCACGGTGTCGATCATCAACTGCCGATACGTCTCGGTATCGGGCAGGCCGAACGCTGCTGCGATGCGGGAATAGCAGCGGCCCAGATCATCGGGGAACAGGCCCGCGCCCGGCGCGTAGCGGGCATCGCGATAGACCGAAAGCGCCGCCTCGCCGTCGCCGATGTCGATGCCCTCGCGCTTGACGATCATGGCCAGCCCGTCCTTGATCGCGCCCTCGAAGTCAATCAGCGTGCCGACCACGTCGAAGGTGACGTAGCCAAAGGCGGTCAAAGGTTTCACGGCGGTGGTCGTTGCCATCTGAGCAGTCCTTTCTGCGATGCGTCGGCGCGTGAACTGCGCCCTGTTCCTGAACGGGAGTGCCGAGCTTCGCAGCATCTTCTGCTGTGGCTGCGAAACGGTCCCTGGCCCCCGGCTTTGCGTCGCTTTCGCCGGTCTGCGGCGAAATCCGTGGTGGCTTTCGGCCAGACCCGCGCTTTGGTTTCTGCGAGCTTGTCCCAGATTGGCACTTGGGAATCTCCGAAAGCGGCGGTTGGTGCGGCATATTGTTCTGTATTGCCCGAGACCGCGGCATTTCCGCGCCCGGTCTCGAAGAGCGTTTCAGTAGCCCCGCACCTGGTCCACAAGACCAGGAAGCGCCTGCCCTGCGCGGTCGGCGCGGATCACCGCCAGGGCGTGCTCTACGCCTTCGCGGGCGTCGGTCTGCCCCGCCACATGCGGCGTGACGATGACCCGCTCGTGGCACCAGGCCCAGTGATCCCGCGGCAGCGGCTCGGGCTCGGTGACATCGAGCATCGCCGACGAGAGCTGGCCGCTGTCAAGCGCGCGGCGCAGCACGTCGAGCGGCAGCTGCGCGCCCCGCCCGGCCTGCACCAGCCGCGCGCCCTTTGGCAGCTTGCCAAGAAAGGCCTCGTCCATCAGGCCTTGCGTCGCCGGCGTCAGCGGCAGCAGGCAGATCAGGGTCTCGGCCTTGGACAGGAAGCTTTCCATGCGCTCCGCATCGAACATCCGCACGCCCGCCGGTCCGCGCCCCGAGCGCGACCAGCCAAGCACGTCAAAGCCCATGCCGCCCAGCGTCGCGGCGGCAAGCGAGCCGATGCGGCCCATGCCCATGATGCCGACCCTGGCGCCCCGCGACAGCGGGATCGCCCCGGCCTGCCACAGCCCCTCGCGCGCCTGCGCAAGATAGCCCGGCATGTCGCGGTGCAGCATCAGCGTCGCCATCACGACCCAGTCGCGCACCATCTCGTCGACGCTGGCCGCGTGGGTGCGTACCAGCGCAACCCCTTCCGGCATCAGCGGCATCTGGTCGACACCGGCGCCCACGCAGATCACCACCCGCAGGTTGGGATAGACCGACAGATCCGCCGGCGGGACCCAGCAGGCAAGATGCGTCACGTCCTCGACAGGGGCGGTCTCGTGGTAAAAGATCTCGCCCGCCTCGGCACAGGTCTTCGACCAGACGGCGGCGCGCGCGGCCGGTCCCAGCAGCAGCAGAGCCATCAGCGAAGCACCGCGCGGATCTCGGGGTCATCGAGCGTCTGGTCAAGCACGGTTCGGGTGCCCTCGACGATGGCCTCGATCTCGGCCTCGGTGCAGCACAGCGGTGGCGCGTAGCCCAAGATGCCCTGCGGGAAGCTGCGCACGATCAGCCCCTGTTCCCACGCGCGGTCGAACAGACGGGTGGCCGGTTGCACGCTGGCAGGAAGCGGGGTCTTTTGTGCCTTGTCGGTGACCAGCTCGACCGCGGCCAGCATGCCGCGCCCGCGCACGTCGCCCACCAGCGGGTGATCGTAAAGCGTCTCAAGCCCGGCCATCAGCCGCGCCCCGACCTTGCGGCCATTTTCGAGAAGGCCGCCCTCGTATAGATGCAGCACCTCAAGTGCCACCGCGGCCGAGACCGGATGCGCCGAGTAGGTAAAGCCATGGCCAACCGCCTTGGCACCGGCGCCGTCGGCGATGGTCTCGTAGACATGGTCGCGCATGAAAACCGCACCCATCGGCACGTAACCGGAAGTCAGGCCCTTGGCGGTGGTCATCAGGTCGGGAACGATACCCTCGTCCTCGCAGGCGAAAAGCGGCCCGGTGCGACCGAAGGCGGTGATCACCTCGTCGGCGACAAAGAGGATCTCGAGTTCGGCGCAGACATCGCGCATCGCCTTCATCCAGCCCTTGGGCGGCACCAGGATACCGCCCGAGCCCTGGATAGGCTCGACATAAAAGGCGGCCACCTTGTCCTCGCCGATCTGGGCGACCTTGGCGCGCAGCTCGGCCACCGATGCGGCGGTGATCTCGTCCGCGCTTTGCGCCGGGTTGCGGTAGCTGTAATGCGACGAAATCTTGTGCTGCCACTGATAGGGGATGCCAAAGCCCTCGTGAAAGCCTGGCAGCGCGGTAAGGCCTGCGCCCATGCTGGTCGAGCCGTGATAACCCTGCTCGACCGAAATGAACTGGTCGCGCTGGGGCTTGTCCTTGGCGTGCCAGTAATAGCGGATGAAGCGGATGGTGCTGTCGACCGCGTCCGAGCCGCCAAGGCTGAAATAGATGTGGTTCAGGTCGCCCGGGCTGCGCTTGGCAAGCTCGGCGGCAAGTCGGATCGGAGCCTCGGCGCCAAGATCGAAATAACCGGTGGCATATGGCAGCCTGCGCATCTGGTCGGCGGCGGCCTCGACGACACTTTCGTGGCCATAGCCCGCGTTGACGCACCACAGACCCGCGAAACCGTCAAGCAGCTCGCGGCCCTGGGTATCGGTGACGGTCGCGCCCTTGGCCGAGCGCAGCACGCGCACGCCGCGCGCCTCATGGCCGCGGAAAGACGAAACAGGGTGAACAAGGTGCTGGCGGTCCAGCTCGACAAGGGAATTTGTCAGCATGATGTGCTCCGTGGATCAGCCAAGGGCCTGTGAGGCCAGGGCGTAGCTTTTGAAATCAGGGGCGCAAGCGGGGGCCGCGCCTTTGGCCATGGCGGTACCGCCACCGACATGAGCAAGGCCGAGGCGTGTTGCATGATCGGCAAGGGCCGGATCGGTCAGATCGACGCGCAGGAAGCCGCCCGCGGCGCGCGTGGCCCCGGCAGACAGCAGCGCCCGCGCGGTCGCCGCATCGCGGGCCACGATCGGCCCCAGCACCTGCCCCTGTCCGAAATCGCGCAACAGCGCAAAGCCGACATCAGCGCGCAGCACCGTGCCGCGCTTTGCGATACTGGCCAGAAGCGCCGCGCGGTCCATGCCGCTGGCAGCCAGATCCATCGCGGCAATGCCCTTGGCATCGCCCGCCAGGACTGGAAGCTCTGGCGCGCTGCTTTGGGCAATGCCCTGATTTTGCAGGATTTCGCCGGTGATCTTGAAGCCCAGCTTCTCGTAAAGCGGCAGCCCGTCCCTAGTCGCCGTAAGACGCAGTTCGCGCGCTCCGGCCAGATCAAGCACCGCCTGCATCAGTTTGCGGCCCAGCCCCTGCCCGCGCATCGACGCATCCACGATGATCATGTTGATCGCTGCCACGTCGCCAAAGATCGAGCACAGCGCCGTGCCGACGATCTCGCCCTCGCGCAGCGCCACGACCCCCCGCGACACCGACAGCGTCAGCGCCCAGTCCTCGGCGCGGTGAGGCCAGCCAGCCTCTTGCGACAGGCGAAGCGCGCCCGGAATATGCTTGGGGGCGAAAGGCCTCAGGGCCAGATCGGACGCGGGCGCCGTGGTGGAAGAAGCTGCGGTCATGGGCATCTCTGCACTTGGGTCGTTTCCTGCTTCGAGCTTAGGCCCGCGCGGGCGGCAGGTTCCGCCTGATCCTTCGTTCGCGCGGCAGGTTTGCGCTGCGGCGGCGCCGCACCGCCGCAGGAAATGCCGCGCTCAGATCAGTCGGCGGCCAAGCGCCAGCACCATATCGGTCGCGCCCGAAAGCTCGGCCCTTGTGAGGTATTCTTCGGGCTTGTGGGCGCGCGCGATGTCGCCGGGGCCGCAGATCACCGATGGCACGCCGGCCTGCTGGAACAGCCCCGCCTCGGTGCCGTAAGACACCGCCTGCAGCGATGCGTGACCGGAAATCGCGGCACTCAGCGCCGCCAGCGGATGGTCGGCATCCAGCGCCAGCGCCGGGTAGCTCGCAAGCCATTCCGCCGCGACGCCGGGGATCTCAAGCAACGGCGACAGGATCTGCCGCGGGTCGACTCCGGCAATGGCACGCGCCTCGATCCGGGCTTCGGCCTGCCCGGGGATGATGTTCAGCGCCTGCCCACCGGAAACGGTGCCCACCTGCAACGAGGAATAGGGCGGCGCGAACCGCGGATCCTGGGGCCCGTCCCGAAGCGCAGCGGCCAGCGCCGCCGCCTCGGCAAGAGCCGGGATCAGCACATGGATGGCATTGCTTCCAAGATCCGGGCGCGAGGAATGCCCCGCCACGCCCGTCGCGCTTAGCCGCAGCGCGGCCTTGCCCTTGTGCGCCAGCACCGGCACCAGCCCGGAAGGCTCGCCGACGATGCAGCCCAGCGGCGCGGCGCAAAGCTCTGGCAGCGCATCCAGAAGGTGCGGCACGCCGCGGCACCCCGCCTCTTCGTCATATGACAGCGCGATGTGAACCGGCGCCCCGAGCGGCATCTGCGTCAGCTTCGGCACCGCCGCGAGCACCGCCGCCACGAAACCCTTCATGTCGCAGGCCCCGCGCCCGATCAGCCGCTCGCCGCTCTGGCGCAGCGCAAAGGGATCGCCCCGCCAGTCCGGCTCGCCCGCGGGCACCACATCGACATGGCCCGAAAGGATATAGCCGGGCCGCGAGGGATCGCCGAGCGTCGCGAAGAGGTTCTCGCGATCCCCCTCCGGCCCCATCAGCCGCGTCACCTGCACGCCATGGGCACCGAGATATTCCGCGACCCAGTCGATCAGCGCGCCGTTCGGGCCGCCCACCACCGTGGCAAACCCGACCAGCCGCTCAAGAATTTCCACCGCCCGCATCAGGAGGCGATCACGAAGATCTTCTTTACCGTCTCAAGCGTGTTCCAGCTGCCGGTGAAGCCGGGCTTCATCACGAAGCTGTCGCCAGAGCCAAAGACATGGGTTTCACCGCCGTTCTCTCTGATCTCGCAGCGCCCCGACAGGATGTGGCAGAATTCGAAGGTCTCGCCCTTGATCGAGATGGTCTTGCCGGCGGTCGACTCCCAGATGCCGGTGCGGATCTTGCCCCACCTGGCGGCCTCGGCCAAGGCGGTGTCCAGCTCCCAGGTCTTGTAGAAGGGCGCGCCCTCAAGCAGACGCTCGGGGGCGGCGGTGGCGTCCCTGGCGGCGAAATCGGGGGTGGTGTCCAGCGGAACGAGCAGGCTCATCGGGGTCTCCGGGTTGCAATTGCGGTCTGCGGGCAGGATGCCCCCTGCCCCGCCGTCGCAGTCACCGAATGCCCGGCCCACGCGGCAGACCGTGCCGCGCCTTCCGCGACAAACGAAATTTCATGCGCTGAAAGCGGGAAACGCGGCAGGCGCTGTGGCCGTGGACGGGCCAAGATACCGGCATCAAGGACCCCCGGAGACTGACATGACCTTCCGCCCCAAATTCATCACCTTCGACTGCCACGGCACGATGATCTATTTCGACATGGCCGGCGCCGCGCGCGACTTCTACGGCGAGCAGCTCGGCCCCGAGAAGATCGAGGTCTTCATCCGCGATTTCTCGGCCTACCGTCTCGACGAGGTGCTGGGCGCCTGGAAGCCCTATGCCGAGGTGGTGCACAACGCGCTTGAACGCGCCTGCAAGCGCAACGGCGTTGCCTTCGACCCCGAAACTGCCGCCAGGATCTATGACCGCGTGCCCACATGGGGGCCCAACCCCGCCGTGCCCGCAGGGCTCGCCAGGATCGCGCCGCACATTCCGCTGGTCGCGCTTACCAACGCGATGAACAGCCAGATCCCGCACAATATCAAAAAGCTG
>CAXICP010000082.1:0-10023 GCA_964022595.1 uncultured Salipiger sp. | reverse complement strand
GACGAACTGTAGGTGCCTGTAAGTGACCGCAAAATATAAAAAACAAGAAATATCAAGGGCTTCCTGCCTGTCCATTGCGCCGATGATGGACTGGACCGACCGTCATTGCCGCTATCTGCATCGCCTGCTTTCGCGCGAGGCGTTGCTTTATACCGAGATGGTTACCGCGCCAGCGTTGGTTCGGGGCGGGGCGGTGCATTTGCTGGACTTTGCCCCCGAGGAACATCCGCTGGCGTTGCAGCTGGGTGGGTCCGATCCGTCCGATCTGGCGCAGGCGGCGCGGATGGGGGAGCAGGCCGGGTACGACCAGGTGGATCTTAACTGCGGGTGCCCCTCGGACCGGGTGCAATCGGGGGCTTTCGGGGCCGTGCTGATGCGCACGCCTGAATTGGTGGCCGAGTGCGTCGCCGCGATGCGCGAGGCGGTCGATATCGAGGTCACGGTCAAATGCCGCATCGGCGTTGATGAACAGGAGCCGCGCGATGTGCTTCCCGCCTTTCTGGATGCGATCCGCGCCGCCGGTTGCGGGCGGGTGGTGATCCATGCGCGCAAGGCCTGGCTCAAGGGGCTGAGCCCGAAGGAAAATCGCGATGTGCCGCCGCTGGATTACCCGCTTGTGGCCGAGATGAAGCGTGCTTTTCCGGACATGCATGTGTCGATCAACGGCGGGATCGCCAGCCTTGACGAGGCAGAGGCGCTGCTGGCCCAGGGGCTGGACGGGGTGATGATAGGCCGGGCGGCCTATCACCAGCCCTGGGACATCCTGGCGCAGGCCGATGCGCGGATCTTCGGGGACGATCGGGCGCCCGTGTCGCCAGAGGACGCGGTGCGCGGGATGCTGCCCTATATCGAAGCGCACCTGATGCGCGGCGGGCGGCTGAACCAGGTGACGCGCCACATGCTTGGGCTGTTCGCCGGGCGGCCGGGCGCGCGGGGCTGGCGCCGGGTGCTATCCGAAGAGGCGTCGCGCGACGGCGCGGGCCCCGAAACGGTTGAACGTGCGCTGGAACGGGTGACGCAGCCGGCCTGACAGCGCACCGCCCGCGCCGGTGCAATGTCAGGCCGAGGGGTGAACGCGCCCCGTGGGCCGCGTTCAAAGGTGCGGATCAGCCAAGTTCGGCCAGCCGCGCCAGGGCCTCCTTCAGCCGCGCCTCTTCTTCTTCGCGGGCGCGCAGGTTCTCGCGCGTTTCTTCGACCACCTCGTCGGGGGCGCTGTCGATGAACTTGGGGTTACCCAGCCGTCCGCGCAGGCCGCCAAGCTCTTTGCCCAGCTTTGTCACGGCCTTTTCCAGCCGCGCCTTTTCTTCGGCCACGTCGATGATCTCGGCGAGGGGCAGCCCGAAAGAGGCGCCGCCCACGGGCACGGTGATGCAGCCCTTGGGGAAACTGTCCACCTGCGTAAGGCTTTCAAGCCGCGCAAGGCGCTTGATCAGCGTCTCGTTGCGGTCCCAGGCGCGCTGACCGGCGGCGTCCAGCCCGGTGACCAGCACCGGCACATACAGCCCCACCGGCACATGCATTTGCGCGCGGGCCGAGCGCACGCCTTCGATCAGCGCGATGGCCCATGTCATTTCGGCGTCGGCGTCGGGGTCGACCAGGTCGGCGGCGGTGTAGGTCGGCCAATCCGCGTGCACGAGCAATTTCGCGCGCGTCCCCAGCGTGCCCCACAGCTCTTCGGTGATGAAGGGCATGATGGGGTGCAGCAGGATCAGGCACTGGTCGATGACCCAGGACATGGTGGCCTGGGTTTCCGCCTTGGCGCTGTCGTCCTCGCCCTGCAGCAGGGGTTTCGAAAATTCCACGTACCAGTCGCAGACCACGCCCCAGACAAACGCGTAAAGCGCCTGCGCGGCGTCGTTGAACCGGTAGTCGGCCAGCGCCGCATCGACGGTTTCGCGCACCTTGGCGGTTTCGCCCAGAATCCAGCGGTTCACCGTGGCGGACGGGGCGGGCAGATCGCCGCCAAGGCCCACCGCGCCGTTCATCTCGGCAAAGCGGGCGGCGTTCCAGAGCTTGGTGCCGAAGTTGCGGTAGCCCGCGATGCGCTGCATGTCGAGCTTGAGCACACCGCCAAGCGAGGCCATGGCGGCGTTGGTGAACCGCAGCGCGTCGGCGCCGTATTCGTCGATGATGTCCAGCGGGTCGACCACGTTGCCAAGGCTCTTGGACATCTTCTTGCCCTTGGCGTCGCGCACAAGGCCATGCAGGTAGACATCGTGGAAGGGGATCTGGTCGACCACGGCAAGCTGCATCATCATCATGCGCGCCACCCAGAAGAACAGGATGTCCTGCCCGGTCACTAGCACGCTGGTGGGGAAGTATTTCGCAAGTTCCGGCGTCTGGTCGGGCCAGCCCAAGGTGCCCAGCGGCCACAACCCCGAGCTGAACCAGGTGTCCAGCACGTCGGGGTCGCGGAAGAACGGGATCGCTTGGGCGCGGCGGCGCTGATCGACGCCGGTGTAATCGGTGCCCTGCGAAAGCAGGTCGGCCAGCATGTCTTCGGTGGCGGCGGCATCTTCGACCAGCAGGAATTCGGCCTCTTCGCCGAAGAAATCGTGCATCTGCTTCAGCGCCTCGGCTTCGCTGGGCGCGCAGAAGCTGCGCCATTCGCCGCCGATGCCGGGGGTGTGCCACACCGGGATCTGGTGTCCCCACCAAAGCTGGCGCGAGATGCACCAGGGTTCGATGTTTTCCAGCCAGTGATAATAGGTCTTTTCACCGCTTTCCGGCATGATGCGCACCTTGCCGTCGCGCACCGCGTCCAGCGCCGGGCCGACGATCTGCGCGGTGTCGACGAACCACTGATCGGTCAGCATCGGTTCGATCACCACCTTGGAGCGGTCGCCAAAGGGCTGCATGATCGGCTTGGCCTCGACGAGGGGCACGGGGGTTTCATCGCGCGGCTCGCCGCCTTCCTCGGGGGCGACAGGCGCCTTGGCGGGCTGGCCCAGGCGGGGGTCGGCGGGATCGGTCATGACCGCCAGCCCCTCTTCGGTGATCTCGGCGATCACGGCGGCGCGGGCTTCGGTGCGGTCAAGGCCGCGCAGGTGGTCGGGCACGAGGTTCAGCGCGTCGGCCTCGGCCTCGCTGAGCGAACGTTCGCCCGCCGCCACCTGCTGCGCGATCCGGGCACACTCGGCGTAGGGCAGGCCATCGGCCCGCAGCGCGCCGCGCGTGTCCATGAGGCGATACATCGGGATGCCGCCACGCTTGGCGACCTGGTAGTCGTTGAAATCATGGGCGCCGGTGATCTTGACCGCGCCGGACCCGAAATCGGGGTCGGGGTATTCATCGGCGATGATCGGGATCAGGCGGCGGTGTTCCCTGGGGCCGACCGGAATTTCGCACAGCTTGCCGATCAGCGAGGTATAGCGTTCATCCGACGGGTGCACGGCCACCGCGCCGTCGCCCAGCATGGTTTCGGGGCGGGTGGTGGCGATCGAGATGTAATCGCGTTCTTCTTCGAACAGCACCGCGCCGTCTTCGTCTTTTTCCACATAGGTGTAGGTCACGCCGCCGGCGAGCGGGTACTTGAAATGCCACATGTGGCCGGCAACTTCGATGTTCTCGACCTCAAGATCGGAAATCGCGGTTTCGAAATGCGGGTCCCAGTTCACCAGCCGCTTGCCGCGGTAGATGAGCCCCTTGTTGTACATCTCGACAAAGACCTTGATCACCGCGTCGTGGAAATTGCCGTCTTCGCCCGCGGGCGCACCTTCGGCGCCGGACATGGTGAAGGCGTTGCGCGACCAGTCGCAGGACGCACCCAGACGCTTGAGCTGGTTGATGATCGTGCCGCCGGATTCCTGCTTCCATTCCCAGACCTTGGACAGGAACGCCTCGCGCCCCAACTCGCGGCGCGGCGGCTGGCCGGTTTCGGCCAGCTTGCGTTCCACCACCATCTGCGTGGCGATGCCGGCGTGGTCCTGCCCGGGCTGCCACAGCGTGTCGAACCCGCGCATGCGGTGCCAGCGCACCAGGATGTCCTGCAGCGTGTTGTTGAACGCGTGGCCCATGTGCAGGCTGCCGGTCACGTTGGGCGGCGGGATCATGATGCAGAAGCTGTCGTCGCGCGACGCGTTGGCGCCGGCCTTGAAGGCGCCCGCCTGTTCCCACGCCTCGTAGATCCGCGCCTCGGCCTTGGCCGCGTCAAAGGTCTTTTCCATCGCCATGGGTCGTTTTCCCGCCTGCATCACTTGTCCTGCCCCGTCTACGCCAAGGCAGGCTGAAGGAAAAGACCGCACGTCCACGCGGCGGGGTTTGGGGAAGGGGGGCTGAAACGCAAAACGGCGGCGCCCGGGAGGAGGGGGCACCGCCGTTGATCATTCCGAAACCCCCAGGGAGGAGGAGAGAGGGGCCTCAGAAACAGGTTGGACCGGCTTGGGGTCCTGAAAAGGGTGCGGCGGTTCCAGGGAGGAGGAGAGGAACCGCCGCGTATCGAACACCCCAGGGAGGAGGAGAGGGGCTTCGAAACTGCGTGGGCCTTTTCGGCCCGATGTAGGGTGCGGTGATGCCAGGGAGGAGGAGAGGCATCACCGCGCATCGAACACCCCAGGGAGGAGGAGAGGGGCTTCGAAACTGCGTGGGCCTTTTCGGCCCGATGTAGGGTGCGGCGATCCCAGGGAGGAGGAGAGGGACCGCCGCTTATCGAAACGCCCCAGGGAGGAGGAGAGGGGGCTTCGAAGCTCTTGGGCCTTTTCGGCCCGATGTAAGGGTGCGGTGATGCCAGGGAGGAGGAGAGGCATCACCGCTATCACGAAAGACCCGAGGGAGGAGAGGGCCTTCGATCTGTCAGCCCGCATGTGGGGCCGTATCTGTCTGGCGGCAACCCCCGGGAGGAGGAAAAGAGGCGCCACCTGGATCTGAAGGCCCTGGGGGGAGAGCGGCCTTCGATCCGAATTCCGTCTCAGGCCTCGTATGCGGCCTGGTATGCGATCCGGCGGATCATCGACCGGCTGAGGCCAAGGTCGTTCAGTTCGCGGTTGCTCAGCGAGTTGAGTTCGCGCAAGGTCTGGCGAAAGAGCTTGCGGCGCTCCATCTGCTCGCGGATGCCTGCGAAGAGCGAGGCGAAGCCACCAGCGAAACCGCCCTGGGCGGCTGTGCGATTTTCGGTTGCGAATGCCATTGCTGTCTCGTTTCTGTTCATGCGTTGCTGTGTTGACGCTAACTTGGGGCAATTGCTGCAACTGCACAATCCCACTGAACCTCATTGCCGCTATGCATCCCGCGCATGGGAAAACCGGGGGCTAAGGCAGCGATTTCAGAGCGTTAAGCGTAACAATTGGGCATGTTCCGTGTGAGCGTTGCAACAGTCGCAAGGCGACGTTACGTCGGCATGCATAAATGGAAAGGAATGTTAATGACCGCCACTGTCGAAGCGGTGAAAGCCGCGCTTGGGCGACTCGCTCTTCCGGACGGGGGCGACCCGATTTCCGCCGATCTGATTCGCGCGCTGAGCGTCGAAGACGGCGTCGTGCGGTTCGTCATCGAAGCCCCCAGCGCCGAACTTGCCAAGGTGATGGAACCCTTCCGCGCCGCCGCCGAAGCTGCGGTGCGCGATGTGCCCGGCGTGCGCCAGGTCAGCGCCGTGCTGACCGCCCATGCCCCCGCGCCCAAGGCGCCCTCGCTCAAGATGGGCGGGCACATGAAGCCGCAGGAAAGCCGCATGAACCCGCCGGGGGTCAAGTCGATCATCGCCATCGGGTCCGGCAAGGGCGGCGTGGGCAAGTCGACCGTGTCGTCGAACCTTGCGGTGGCGCTGGCGCGGGCGGGCAAGCGCGTCGGTCTGCTGGATGCGGACATCCACGGCCCGTCGCAGCCGCGCATGTTCGGGCTGACCAAGCGCCCCGCCAGCCCCGACGGCAAGACCATCATCCCGCTTCACGCCCATGGCGTGACGCTGATGTCGATCGGCCTGATGCTCCCCGAGGACAAGGCGGTGATCTGGCGCGGCCCGATGCTGATGGGCGCGCTGCAGCAGATGATGATGCAGGTGGAATGGGGCGAACTGGACGTGCTGCTGGTCGATCTGCCGCCCGGCACCGGCGATGTGCAACTGACGCTTGGGCAGAAGACCGACCTGACCGGCGCCATCGTGGTGTCCACCCCGCAGGACGTGGCGATGCTGGACGCGAAGAAGGCGCTGGATGCCTTTGCCTCGCTCAAGGTGCCGGTGCTTGGGCTGATCGAGAACATGTCGATGTTCAAATGCCCCGATTGCGGGTTCGAGGCGCATATCTTCGGTGAAGGCGGCGTGCAGGCCGAGGCGACGCGCCTTGGCCTGCCGCTGCTGGCCGCGCTGCCCATCGATCTTGATACCCGCCTTGGCGGGGACGCGGGGCGCCCGGTCGCGCTGGGGGATGGCGTCATGTCACAGGCCTATGCGCGGCTTGCCGACCGGATGGTGCAGGGCGGGGTGGTTTAGCCGTTGAACAAAATGGTTCAGGGGTGAACCAGTTTTCACGCCGCGCCGAAACGCGCCCCTATATATAATGTGTCGCCGCGCAGGCCCGCCGCCGGGCTTGCGCGTACGGGCCCCGGTCGGCTATAGCGCGGGGCGAGATTTCCAACAGCACAAGACGAGGCAAGAGGCACCCATGGCCGGCCATTCCAAATGGGCAAACATCCAGCACCGCAAGGGCCGTCAGGACGCGGTGCGCGCGAAGCTCTTCTCGAAGTTCTCGAAGGAGATCACCATCGCCGCCAAGATGGGCGACCCCGATCCCGACAAGAACCCCCGCCTGCGGCTTGCGGTCAAGGAAGCCAAGAGCCAGTCCATGCCCAAGGACAACATCGAGCGCGCCATCAAGAAGGCGATCGGCGGCGAGGGCGACGATTACGAGGAAATCCGCTACGAAGGCTACGGGCCCAACGGCGTGGCGGTGATCGTCGAGGCGATGACCGACAACCGCAACCGCACCGCGTCGAACGTGCGCTCGACCTTCACCAAGAACGGCGGCAACCTCGGCGAAACCGGGTCGGTCGCCTTCATGTTCGAACGCAAGGGCGAGATCGTCTACACCTCTGCGGCGGGCGATGCGGACACGGTGATGATGGCCGCGATCGAAGCGGGCGCCGAAGATGTCGAAAGCTCGGATGACGAGCATGTCATCTATTGCGCCGACACCGACCTGAACGACGTGTCCTCGGCGCTGGAAGCCGAGCTTGGCGAATCCGAAAGCACCAAGCTGATCTGGAAACCGACCACCACGACCGAGCTGGATCTGGAATCCATGCAAACGCTGATGAAGCTGGTGGATGCGCTGGAAGATGACGACGACGTGCAGCGCGTGACCACCAATTTCGAAGCCTCGGACGAGGTGATGGCGCAGCTCTGATCGCTTGCGCCCCGACTACCCTGCAAGCCCCCGGCGCCCCGCGCTTCGGGGGCTTCGTGTTTTCGACCCGTGGCGCGGGGCTTGTCCTTGTCTTCCGCAGGGGCCAGTCTTGCGCCGCACAGCGGAGACGACAATGACCCCCACCAGCCATATCGACGGACCCAACGCCCGGCTTGCCTATGCCTTTACCGACGGGGCCGGGCCGGTCATCGTGTTCCTGTCCGGGTACAAATCCGACATGCAGGGCACCAAGGCGGTGCATCTTGAATCCTGGGCGCGGGCGCGGGGGCGTGCCTTTCTGCGGCTCGACTATTCAGGCCACGGCGAGTCGGGCGGGCGGTTCGAAGACGGCTGCATCGGCGACTGGACGGCCGACGCCCGCGCGGTGATCGACGCCGTGGCGCCGGGGCCGGTGGTGCTGGTCGGATCATCCATGGGCGGCTGGATCGCCAGCCTGCTGACGCAGCAGCTGGACCGGGTCGTGGGCCTTGTCGGCATCGCCGCCGCCCCCGATTTCACCGAAGACGGGTTCTGGGCCGAAATGAACGAATCTCAGCGCCGCGAGATGGCTGAACGAGGCGTCTGGTACCGCCCTTCGGCCTATGGCGACCCTTATGCCGTCACCGCCCGCCTGATCGAAGACGGGCGCCGGCATCTTGTCCTGCGCGCACCCCTGCCGATGCCCTTTCCGGTGCGCCTGCTGCAAGGGACACAGGACGAGGCGGTCAGCCGCGACACCGCCCTGCGCCTGCTGGATCACATCGAAAGCCCGGATTTGCAGCTGACACTGGTGAAGGGGGCCGACCACCGCTTTTCCGAACCCGGCAACCTGTCGATGATCGAAGCCGCACTGGAAGAGGTGGCGAAATGACCCGCATGCAGGCGCGCATCAGCCTGATCACGCTGGGGGTGCGCGACGTTGCGCGCGCCGCGGCGTTCTACGAAAAGCTTGGCCTTGTGCGGGCCAAGGGGCCCGATGGTGTAATCGCCTTTGACCTGCTGGGCCAGACGCTGGGCCTGTTCGAACTGGACAAGCTGGCCGAGGACATGGGTGTGCCCGTCGATTCCCTTGGCTTTGGTGGCGCGACGCTGGCCCATAACCTTGGCAGCCGCGCCGAGGTCGAGGCGCTGATGCAGCGGGCCGAGACCGCCGGCGCGCGCATCCTGAAAGCCCCGCAAGAGGTGTTCTGGGGCGGGTATCACGGGTATTTCGCCGATCCCGACGGGCATGTCTGGGAAATCGCGCATAACCCCTTTTCGCCCCTGCGGCAGAAGGATGGCGCCTTTCGCTGGCAAGGATACGGCGCGGACTGACGCGCGCCCGGGGGACGGGAACGATTTATCAAGATATTTGCGCAACCTTGCCTGAATGACGGCTGCTGCGGCCGTCTGCCTCAGCGCGGCCAGAATGGCCGCCTGCTTGCTGCCAGCCAGGAGGGTGACATGCGCGACAGTGAAAGCGACGACCAGGGATTCGGGGAATTCCTGCGCCGGGTCGCGGAAACCACGTGGAACCGGCGCGGGCTGGAAGCCGCGCTTGCCGGGGCCTGCCATCCCCAGATGATCTGCCGCAACGCGCTTGCCATGGGATACGGCGCCGAGGCGCTGCGGGGCGAGGCGCTGGAACTGCTTGCCGCGCTGCCGGACCTGGCCGCGCGCAGCGAAGACGTGGTGTGGTCGGGCAGCGGGCGCGTGGGGATGCTTGGCTCGCAGCGGCTGGTGATGCAGGGCTGCCACGACGGCAGCGGGGCTTTCGGCGCGCCCACCGGGAAACGCATCCGGTTCCGCGTGCTGACCGACGTCTACGCCAAGGACAATCGCATTTCCGAAATCTGGGCCGTTCGCGACACCGGCGCCATCCTTCGTCAGCTCGGGATCAACGCCGCCGCATGGGCGCGGGCGCGGCTGCGGCCCGGCGATCCGGATTCCGGCCCGTTTCATCCGGGCATCGATCAGCCCGGCCCCTACACGGGCAGCGGCAACGCCAACCACTGGGGCATGGCCTTTGCCGAGGTGGTCGAGCGCATCATGCAGCACGACTTTTCCGAGATCGCGGAGCAATACGATCCCGCCGCGCGGCTGTGCTACCCGGGCGGGGCCATTGGCGAAGGCGTGGGCGCGGCCGAGCGGTTCTGGTTCGGGCTGCGCGCGGCCTTTCCGTCGGCGAAATTCACCGTGCATCACCGCGCGGGCCGCGAGGATCGGCTGATGCCCCCCCGCGCGGCGCTGCGCTGGTCGCTTACCGGCCGGCACGATGGCTGGGGCAGCTTCGGCAAGCCCACGGGCGCCATGGTGCATGTGATGGGCATCAGCCACGCGGAATTCGGCCCCAACGGCATTCGCCGCGAATGGACGCTGTATGACGAGGCGGCGATCTGGATGCAGATCCAGGGGGCGGCCCCGATGGCGGTTGCGCGGCCTGCAATCGCAGCGGAATGACGCCGTTCAACCCTTGGTAGCCACGGCATTTTCCTGCTTTCCCTCGCGGGTCTCTCTGGTACCTTGCGCGCAGGCAAGCAAGGGGGCATGGCATGGCACGGGCGGGACGTCGCAGACAACGGATCCGCTATGGCTGAATCGCTGGTGCTGCTTGCGGACGTGATGTGCGATGCGCGCCTGTGGGGGCCGCAGATCGCCGATCTGTCGCGCGACATGGCGGTCATGAGCGCGCCCATCGGCGGGGGCG
>CAXICP010000081.1:0-10045 GCA_964022595.1 uncultured Salipiger sp. | reverse complement strand
TGGCGCGGCGCGCGCGGCGGCGCTGGCGCTTGGGGCGATCTGCGCCGGTGCGCTGATCGCCGGGCTGGCGGGGCTGGCGGTCTGGTCGGTGGCCGGCTTCTGGGGCTTTCCGGCCCTGCTGCCGGACACCATCACCCTTGCGGGCTGGCAGCGGCAGGGCGCCGCGCTGATCGCCCCGGCCACGGATACGGCGCTGATCGCGCTGGCCGCCACCGCCATCGCGCTGGCGCTGACGCTTGCCTGTCTCGAGGCGGAAACCCGCCACGGCCTGCGCCCCGGAACGCGCGCGCTGGTGCTGCTGTACCTGCCGCTGATCCTGCCGCAGATCGCCTTTCTGCCGGGGTTGCAGGTGCTTGCCCTTCTCGGAGGGATTGACGGCACGCGCGGCGCAGTGATCGCGGCGCATGTGGTGTTCGTGCTGCCCTATGTCTTCCTGTCACTGGCGGACCCGTGGCGCGGGTTCGATCCGCGTCAGGGGGCGGTGGCGCGCGCGCTTGGCGCCTCGCCCGGGCGGGTGTTCTGGCGGGTGCGCCTGCCGATGCTGCTGCGCCCGGTGCTGACGGCGGCAGCGGTGGGCTGCGCGGTGTCGGTGGGACAGTTCCTGCCGACGCTTCTGCTGGGCGCGGGGCGGGTGCCGACGCTGACCACCGAAGCGGTCGCGCTGGCGGCGGGCGGGCAACGCCGGGTGATCGGCGTCACCGCGCTGGCGCAGACGCTTGCCGCCTTCGTGCCCTTTGCGCTTGCGCTGGCGATCCCGGCGCTGGCGTTCCGCAATCGCCGGGGGATGCGGCATGGCTGACGGGCTGACGCTGGAATCGCTTTCCATCGCGCGGGCCGGCCAGGTGCTGGTACGGCTGGATGCGCATGTGCCGCCGGGACAGGTGCTAAGTGTCATGGGCCCGTCCGGCGCGGGCAAGTCGACGCTGCTGTCGGCGCTGATCGGCACGCTGGCCCCCGGCTTCACCCTGTCGGGCCGCGCGCTGATGAACGGGCAGGACATCACCGCCCTGCCCCCCGAGCGGCGCCACATCGGCATTCTTTTCCAGGACGAACTGCTGTTTCCGCACCTGTCGGTGGGCGGCAACCTTGCCTTTGGCCTGCCCGCTTCGGTCAGGGGCCGCGCCGCGCGGCAGGCGCGCATCGCGCAGGCGCTTGATGACATCGGCATGGCGGGCTTTGCCGGGCGCGACCCGCAGACCCTTTCGGGCGGGCAGAAGGCCCGCGTCGCGCTGATGCGCGTGCTGCTGTCGCAACCGCGAGCCCTGCTGCTGGATGAACCCTTTGCGCGGCTTGACGCAGGGCTGCGCGCGCAGATCCGCGACCTGGTCTTTGCCCGCGCGCGCGCCGCCATGCTGCCGGTGCTGCTGGTCACGCATGACCCCGAAGACGCACACGCCGCCGCAGGCCCGGTGATCCGGCTGGGCGGCTAGGGCGTCAGCCGCTTGCGTTCAGGCGCTTTTCGATGTCGCCGGCATAGCCCGCCATCTTGGCGCGGAACCGCTTTTCCACGCTGCCCCGCGCCAGTTTCAGCGGCTGCACCATCAGCCGCGCCGACAGGGTCCGGGGCAGCAGTTCGATCCTGACCCCCACCCGCGTGCGCGTCCGCGACAGGGCGACGAAATCCACCGTTGTCACCGCCTCGAGCCCGCCGGAAACCGTTCGGAAGACCATGGTGTTCGGCGGGTCGTGACGGGTCAGCGCGATATCGGCCTCGCGCGGGGTGTCGCGGTAGCGAAAGCGCGCCCGCCACGACAGCCCCTGTTCGGGCGTCGCGCCTTCGGGCGACAGCCGCGCCACGTCGATGCCATTGCGCCCCGCCTGCCGTTCAAGCCGGTCGAAATTCGACGCAAGCCCGAACACCTTGTGCAGCGGCGCCTCGATATCCTCGCATGCGGTCAGTTCCATTCCCGTCCTCGCCCTTGGGCCCGTATCACTCGGCCAGAAGGCCGAAAGTTTCGTTTCAATCCAGCCGGTCCGCAAGCCAGTTGCGCAGCAGGAAATGGGCGATCGACCCTTCGCGCGCCGGGAACAGCGTCGGATCCTCGCCGGCGAAGGCGCGGGTCAGATCCTCGCGGGTGACCCAGCGGGCGGTTTCGATTTCGCTTGGGTCGATGGTGATGTCTTCGGACTCGGCCAGCCCGTGACAGCCCAGCATCAGCGAGGCGGGAAACGGCCAGGGCTGGCTGCACAGGTAGCGCACGGCGCCGACGCGGATGCCCGCCTCTTCCCAGGTTTCGCGGCGCACGGCGGCCTCGATCGTCTCGCCCGGTTCGACGAAGCCGGCAAGGCAGGAATACATCCCCTCGGGCCAGCCGGGAGAGCGCCCCAGAAGGCAGGCGTTGCCCCGCGTGATCAGCATGATGACCACCGGATCGGTGCGCGGGAAATGATGCGTTCCGCAGGCGGGGCAGGTGCGCTGCCATCCGGCCATCACCGGTTCGGACGCGGCGCCGCAGCGGGCGCAGAAACCGTGGCTTTCGTGCCAGGCGAACAGCGCGCGGGCGGTTGCGGCGACCTCGGCGTCGCGCGGGCCCAGCTGGGTCAGCATGGCGCGCAGTTCGGCGAAACGCGCGCCGTCCGGGCCCAGCGGGTGGTGCTGTTCGCTCAGGTCGGTGAAGCCCTGCACATCCGGCGCGTCCGCATCCGGCTGCCACGCGGACAGATCGCGCGCGAACAGCGCCCCCCCCGATTCCCGCCCCAGAAAGATCTGCGGGCCGGCCGCTTCGGCCAGCAGCGGGTGATCCAGCGGCAGGCGCATGATGGCGCGCGTATCGGCCCCTTCGACCAGCAGCTTGCCGCGCCACAGCACGACGCAGCGGCTGGCCGGATCGGCGCCAAGCGCCGCCAGCGCGGGCACGTCCTTGCGAATCTCTGCGGCCCGATCAAGCCCTGACCCTCCGAAGGTCACCTCTTCTGCGTGCCGCATGTCCGCCTTCCTCGCTATTTCAACCTAGGTCGGACCTGACAGCATATCGCCGGGCGGTGCAATCCTGCGGCGAAAATGTTTCGCATCAGACTCTTACATGGACCAATTGCACCGTTTTGGTTGTCCAGAATCGATTTTCGCGGCATGACATACCCGTTAACCGGGAATTTTTAGCCAGTCCTCACCGTTTCCCTCCGCATCGAAAGGATTGAGCTGATGCCGTGCCGTCGCCCCAAAGACCTGACCCGCCGGTCCTTCATCGCCGGGACCGCCGCCGGAACGACCCTGATCGCGCTTCACCCCTATTCGGCCCTTGCCGCCGCCGGGCAGGCGCATCTGCGCATCATGGAAACCACCGACCTGCATGTTCATGTCTACCCGTGGGATTACTATGCCGACCGGCCCCGCGACACGGTCGGGCTGTCGCGCACCGCGTCGGTCATCGGCGGCATCCGGGCCGAGGCGACCAATTCCATGCTGGTGGACAACGGCGATTACCTGCAGGGCAACCCGATGGGCGACTACATCGCCTATGAACGCGGCATGAAGGAAGGCGACACGCACCCGGTCATCGACGCGATGAACGCGGTGGGCTACGACGCGGCGACCGTGGGCAACCATGAATTCAACTACGGGCTGGATTTCCTGAAGAAATCCACCGACGGGGCCAATTTCCCCATCGTGCTGGCCAATGTGTCCACCCGTGAAGGCGCCGGGCCGCGCGACGATACGACCCTGTTCCGCCCCTATGTCATTCTTGACCGCACGATCACCGACGGCGCCGGTCTGACCCATCCGATCCGCGTCGGTGTCATCGGCTTCACCCCGCCGCAGGTGATGAACTGGGACCGCAAGCACCTGGAAGGCAAGGTCACCGCGCGCGACATCGTCCAGACCGCCCGCGCCTGGGTGCCCCAGATGATCGAGGAAGGCGCCGAGATCATCGTCGCGCTCAGCCATTCGGGCATCGGCGCCGCGCGCCACCGCGACGGGATGGAAAACGCCTCGGTCCCGCTGGCGGGTGTCGACGGGATCGACGCGCTGATGACCGGGCACAGCCACCTTGTGTTCCCCTCGCCCGATTACGCAGGGTTCGACGGTGTCGATGTCGGGGCCGGCACGATCCAGGGCAAGCCCGCCGTGATGGGCGGGTTCTGGGGCTCGCACATGGGGCTGATCGACCTGCTGCTGGAACGCGATGGCAACCGCTGGAAGGTGGTGTCGGCATCCAGCGAGGCGCGCCCGATCTTCGCCCGGGGCGAAGACCGCGAGATCACGCCGCTGGTGGGCGACGAGGCCGCCGTGCTGGCCGCCGCCCGGCAGGCGCATGAGGAAACGCTGGCATACGTGCGCCGCCCGGTGGGGCGCAGCACCGCGCCGCTGCATTCCTATTTCGCGCTGGTGGCGGATGACCCGTCGGTGCAGATCGTGTCGAACGCGCAAAGCTGGTACATCGCGCAGATGCTGCGGGGGACCGAATACGAAACCCTGCCCATCCTGTCCGCCGCCGCCCCGTTCAAGGCCGGCGGGCGCGGAGGCCCCGAGTATTTCACCGACGTGCCGCCGGGCGATCTTGCCATCCGCAACATCGCGGATCTGTATCTTTACCCCAACACCGTGCGCGCGGTGAAGGTGACGGGCGCGCAGCTAAAGGACTGGCTGGAACGGGCCGCCGGGATGTTCAACCAGATCACCCCGGGCGCCACCGACGCGCCGCTTCTGAACCCGGACTTCCCCAGCTACAACTTCGACGTGATCGACGGGGTCAGCTACCGCATCGACCTGTCGCAGCCGATGAAATTCGATGGGGACGGCAAGGTCGTGGCGCCCGGGGCGAACCGCATCGTCGGGCTGACCCATGATGGCGCCCCGGTGGACCCGCAGGCCGAATTCATCATCGCGACCAACAATTACCGGGCCTCGGGCGGGGGCAATTTCCCCGGCACCGGCGACACCGTGGTGTTCGAGGCGCCCGACACCAACCGCGACGTCATCGTGCGTTACGTGGTCGAAAAGGGCACCGTCGACCCCAAGGCCGACGGCAACTGGCGGTTCGAGCCCATGCCCGGCACCTCGGTCCTGTTCGAAACCGGCCCCGCCGCGCGCAACCACGCCGCGGCGATGGACGGGCTGGCGCTGCAAGAGGCGGGCGAAACCGAAGACGGCTTCCTGCAGTACCGCATCCTGCTTTGATCGGGCGCGCCCGGGGGGGCTTGCGAATCCCGCCCCGGGCCACTAGATGACGCGGTGAGAGGTTGGCGCGGGCAGGCGCCTCGCCAACCC
This sequence comes from uncultured Salipiger sp., assembly GCA_964022595.1. GTDB lineage: Bacteria > Pseudomonadota > Alphaproteobacteria > Rhodobacterales > Rhodobacteraceae > Salipiger. Next base: position 4,836 of record CAXICP010000081.1, on the reverse strand, counting down.
GGTCAGGTCCGGAAGGAAGCAGCCGTAACGAGCCCCGCTTGGGTCGTTGTCCAGCCTCTCACTTACTCCCCCTCGAAGTCGTTGAAATTGCTTTAAAGCCCTGTTTTTCGAGGCTGTCTGTCACAAATATTGCTACAATGTCTGCTACAAACAGACCTTGAGGCAGGCATGAAATACGTCAGTCGGGAACGCGGCAAGTGGCGCGTCAGAATCACCGTCCCCGGGGAACTGCGGGCTATCGTGGGCAAGCGGGAGCTCGTGGAAAGCGGCCTACCCGACGAGCCTCGCGCTCGCGAACGCGAAGCGCACAAGATCATCAATCGCTTCTTCACGATGATTGAAGATGCTGAGGAGCATCTTGCCGAGGCCAAGCGCGACCCGGATCGAGCTTGTGCGCAGGCGGCACAGAAGCACTACGGCGCCCTGCTGGACGACGATGATCACAAGCGCGCGGCCTTCCCTCGGCCTGAACAAATCAAAGCGGAAGAGGATCGCCTGCTGTCGGAGATCGACGCCGGGCGTGTCGGCATTGGCCAGGGCATCTATTCGATGGTGAACGCCCTGACAGACCTCGAGTTGATGATCCAGGCTCGAGAGCACCATCGCAACATTCGCGAGCGCCGCCTCCGCACTCTTCGTGCTGACTTGTATAACGGGGACGATCGCCTCGTCAGGGATGCCGTTGTGCGCCTTGCAGCCGATCAGGGCCTCGACGTTGCGCCCTCGTCACCTGAGTGGGAGCGCCTCGTGAGCGCGATCATTCGTGCAGAGATCGAGGCGCTGGAGCGAACGTTCGAGCGGGACAGCGGTAACTTTGGCGGGCGGGCGCGAGACCCCATGCTAACGCGACACATTGATCGCCCTCGTCTCGCGGACGAAGGGCAGCGATCCGGAACCACGCTCTCTGAGGTTCTCGCAGCATTTCACAAGGAACGCACGGCAGGTGGGAACTCCTTGGCGCCCAAGACCATCGAAGAACACAAGAACGCCGTGCGCATGTTCGAGGAATTTCTCGGGCACCCTGTCGCCGTGCGTTCTATCACGAAGCAGAACGTCATCGACTACAAGCGCGCGCTGCTCGAGCTGCCGAACCGTTATACCACCCGTTTCCCCGGCCTCACCCTGCCGCAGGCGATCAAGGCGAACGCGAAGCGACCGGAGCCCTTCGGCACCTTGGCGCCGAAGACGATCAACATGAAATACCTGTCTCACCTGTCGACCGTCCTGCAATGGGCGTCGAACAATGGTCACATCGACAACAACCCGGCGCAAGGTGTGAAAGTCGATACCGGCGGAAAGGCACAGCAGGAGAAATCCTATTTGCACTTCGACCGCGACGACTTGAAGAAGATCTTTGGGCACGAAATGTTTGCCGATCCCGCACGCTATGAACTGAAGCAGTGGGCGACGCTGGTCATGCTTTACACGGGCGTCCGCAATTCGTCGGAGATGTCCGGCATGAAGCTGAAGAACATCTACGAAGAGCGCGGCGTGCCGGTCTTCTATCTCGAGGAGGCTTCGAAAAACGCCCGCAGCAAGCGGCTCGTCCCGATCCATCGCGACCTCGTGACCTTGGGCTTCCTCGATCACGTCGAGGCCCTGCGCGCCAAGGGGCAGGAGTTGCTGTTCCCCGACTGGTCCCCTTCCGACAAGGTGAACAACTGGTTCAACGTCACCTACCTCCGGCGCACGCTCGGCATCACGAGCAAAAGCAAGGTCTTCTACAGCTTTCGTCACACCCTCGCGACCGAACTCGCCCGCTCTGGCTGTGACCGGCAGCTGTCGATGATGATTACCGGCCACGCCCCGCAGGACATTGCAGCCACCTATATTCAGGATTCGCCAATCACCCTGATGGCCGGCGCCCTGGACAAGGTAGCTTTCGACCTGCCGATACCGGTGCTGCGCGCCGCGAGGGCTCGCGAAAAAGCGGAAGCCCGCACGGTATGAGGGCGTTGCACGCAAGCGCCGACTTGCTGAGAACAATGTGGCAAAGCTGAGCTATGCGAAAGCGTCACCAGAAGCGGCGCTGGGGCCCGGATACAATGCACCGCCATGGGTGCCCCACCCACAGGTCGCGCGCTGATGGCCTGCTCCGCGCCTCTCCGAACCACTTGACGCCCGTTGCCACACTCGCCGTGCCGAGGGCGCTTGAGCAAGGTGCGGCGTCTGCCCCCCCCGCCGCTACGGTCCGGCGCGAAGCCGGGCGGCAGATCCCAGCAGCGAGGGGCATGCCGCTACTGAACTAGCTGCCCCCTGCTACGATCCACTCGGCGACATCGGCGCCCAGATCTGCTTCAGCGGCAGCTTCGCGCGCGTCTCGTCGGAGAGCTCGCCGTAGGTGCGGAAGAGGGCCTTCAGGAGGTCGGGCATCTGCCAGAGGCGCAGCTTGAAGAAATTGCTGTCCAACTCCTTCTGCGCGACCGCGTTGACGCCGCCGATGCTCACGAGCAGCCCCGTCCGGGCCTGCGTGTTCGAGACCGAACCGATCAGGCGCAGCACGACGTCGTGGTTTGCCGCGCCGTCGCCGGACTTCACCTGCACGCAGATACGGTCCTCTCCGAGCCCAAGCGTGCCGCCAGCGGCGAGGATATCGACACCGCCGTCTGCTCCGGGCGGCGATACCTTGGTGGTGTAGCCTTCGACGCGCATGATCTCAGCGACCAAATCGGCAAGCGCGTGCCCTGCGAACTCGGACTTGATCAGCGAGACGATCTGCTGGTTCGCGATGTCCTCGATGTCGGCCTGGTAGTCGTCGGCCTCGACCTCGTCCTCCTCGGCGCTGCTGGAGGGCACAGGCGCCGCAGTCTGCCCTTGCTTGCCCAGAAGCGCGCCGGGGTCTTGCCCTTTCTCCAGCACCGCCTGCACGCGCTCGAGGGCCGCGTTGCGCTTGACCTCGCAGATGGTCATGAACGCGCCGAAGGAGTGGCGCAGATCCTGCTTGAAGACGTCGCGTGCCAGCGACTCCTCTTTCCATTCGATGCCCCGCGAGTGCTTGAAGCTGCTGTCGGCGTCGAAGGCGTAAGCGCCCGTGACGATGCCGATCGCGACGCCGTTGGTGACCTTGCGGGGCATGACCACGACGTCGCCTATCTCGATCTTGTTGGCGAACTGGTTGAGCTGGGCCGCGAAGTTGCGCAGTCGGTTGGTGCCCTCGTCCGGCATGACGTCCTGCAGGTGGCCGAGGATCTCGTCCCGACTCCCCAGTTGCGTCAGGTCGCCGACCTCAAGGAAGCCGGGGAACAGCGCGCCCTGCTCGATGGCGGCCAGCTCGCGCTCACCATGTGCGCCGGCACGGACAATCCAAAGCCTTTTCATGCGCATCTCTCCTCTTTTCGACCGGGTGCCCGCAATTCATTCAAGAACCTGCAGCCCGGCCCACAGCGCCTCTCCGCGCCCCTCACGACGGCAGGTCCAGCTTCGGGAGGCTGCGGACGATCTTCATGGTCTCGAGGCTGACCGTGATCACGCGGCGGAAGAGGTCGAGGGGATAGGCCGGGTCGCCCATGGTCTCGTTGGCGTAGTCGTTGGCGTCGTTGACGATGCCGCTGGCCTTGTCGGTCTTGACCACCTGGCGCTCCATCACCCATTCCAGCGCGGGCTTGCCGTTGACGACATATTTATAGGCCTCCAGCGGGATGTTCTGCATGGTGATGTGATCGTTGTAGATTACCGTCGAGCGATCCTTCTCGCGCGCCTTGCCGCCGAACTTCATCTTGGTGACGCGGTAGAAGGCCTTGGGGTCGCCCACGTTCCAAAGCGCGGGTGTGCCCTGCTTGTAGGTGACGGGGTATGGCTCCACCGTCTCGTAGTTCACATGCAGGTCGCCAAGGCGCCGTCCGGCGTCAGTGAAGGCACGGAAGTCGGTGTAGGTCTTCACCGCCGGGATACGGGGCAGTTCCTTGGTCAGGTTGTCGGCATAGCGGTCGCGGTAGTCGGGCGAATGCAGCAGGCCGTAGACATAGTAGAAGATGTCCTCCTTGGTGATCTCCTCGCCCGGATAGGCCGCCTGGAAATGCGCCAGACCGGCATCGGTGATCGCATCACGGCGCCGGAGGCCGGAGGACTGGCCTTCGAAGAGGCCACCGGATTCCTCGTCCTGTTGGTCGTAGAGGTAGAGGGGGAAGCATTGGTAGCCGCCCATTCCCGGCGCAAGGTTCAAATCAGGTATTAGACCCACCATAAACGCCGAAAAGCCTTTGTCGCCGCCCTGTCCTGGAACGCAGAACCCGATGTTTTGCGCTTCGGCCCTTTCCAAGGGAAATAAGCGCGGAATCTGGTAGACCATCTCGTTGAGGCGTCGACTGAAATACAGCCAAGTCTGGAAAAATGGTCGATACATACTTTTGACGACCTTACCGTCGTCGATCGATAGCCATTTGTTTTTCCGAACGTCAGCTTGTAACGCTCGAGTCCAACTGATCTGCCGTGGGTCGGAGTTCAGAATTTTATCCAAATCACCTGACTGACCAGAAACTCGATCCAATTCTGAGTTGAAGAATTCCACGGTGGACGAAATATTCTCAGTTAGAGCGCTGCGAGACGAATTATAGCACCATACATCGCGTTGCGTCTTCACTCCGCTGGAGTAGTTCTCGAATAATATGGGCTCCGATCTGTCGCGCTTGTCACCGATCTTGATGAATGCCTCAAAACTGGTATCGCGTTGGTTGAGCCAGTCATTTTGCTCATCGGGCTCAATCTGCTCCCATCCGCAGGATGTGCTAATCCCCCCCACCGAGCTAAAGACGCGGGTGAGGGCCAGCGTCTGTTTCTGGACGAGGTAGACGCCGATAGGGGGGCAGACGATGCGGCCAGCGTCGTCCGCGCCCCGGT
>CAXICP010000080.1:0-10045 GCA_964022595.1 uncultured Salipiger sp. | reverse complement strand
GGATGGACCGAATGGACCTGCTGCAACGGGTCCGGCAGAAATCCAAGATGCCGGTGATCTTCCTGACCTCCAAGGATGACGAGATCGACGAGGTGCTCGGCCTGCGCATGGGGGCGGACGATTACGTCAAGAAACCGTTCTCGCAGCGGCTTCTCGTGGAACGCATCCGCGCCCTGCTGCGCCGCCAGGAAGCGGTGGCCGGCGACATCGTAGGCGACACCGAGGAAACCAAGCTGATGACCCGCGGCTCGCTTACCATGGACCCGCTGCGCCACGCGGTCAGCTGGAAGGGCGCGGACGTGTCGCTGACCGTCACCGAATTCCTGCTGCTTCAGGCCCTTGCCCAGCGGCCCGGGTTCGTCAAGTCGCGCGACCAGTTGATGGATGTCGCCTATGACGATCAGGTCTACGTCGACGACCGCACCATCGACAGCCATATCAAGCGCTTGCGCAAGAAGATGCGAACCGTGGATGCCGATTTTTCTGCCATCGAAACCCTGTACGGAATCGGGTACCGCTACAACGAAGAGTAAAGCATGGCGCTTGCCGAAGGGATCTTGATGCGCGACGAACACGCGGGGGAACGGCAGGACGCCGACGTGGTGCTGGGCGACGATTGGGTCGCGCCGGACAGCACCGTGGAAAAGGAGCTTCGCGACAGCCGTGCGCGACGAAGCCTCTTTTCGCTCAACCGTTCGCCGCTGACCCGCAAGATCATCACCTTCAACCTGATCGCGCTGAACGTGCTGGTCGCGGGCATCCTGTGGCTGAATTCGTCGCGTGACACGCTGGTGCTGCAGCGGGGCAACGCGCTGGCGTCGGAAATTGAACTGATCGCGAATGCCATCGAACAACGGCTTCCCGCCGGGGATGCGGTGTCGATCGGCACGGCGCGCGGCATCGACATTCCCGCCACGATCGAAGGGCTGGACCTGCGCCAGGGGGTCGAGCTTCTGGTCTTTGATTCCGCCAATTTCCTTGTGGGCGAAACGGTGGGCACGCAGCCCGAACTGCTTCCGTCGGACCCGCGCGGGCAGAACCGCCCCACGCTGATCTCGGATTTCCTGGACACGATCTGGCGCGGCATCGCCGGGATGTTCGCCTATTTCGAAGACACGCCCGACCTTGCGCTTGAGGATCGGCTGCGCCGGATGATCGAAACCTCGGACCCCGGGCAGACCCGCGTCGTGCCCGGCAAGGGGCCCGGGGGCGATACGCTGTTCACGGCGTTTTCGCCCATCCGCCAGGGCGATGCCATCGTCGGCACCGTGGCGATGCGTTCGGCCGCGGCGGAAATCGACGCGGCGGTCAGCGCCGAGCGCGAACGCGTGCTGCAGATGTTCGTCATCGCGACGCTGGTGTCCATCGGGCTAAGCCTGGTGCTTGCCTCGACCATCGCCAACCCGATTTCCGATCTGGCGGACGCTGCGGAAATCGGGCGCGACCGCAACAACAAGAGCAAGGGCGCCAACACGTCGCGCCGCATCCGCATTCCCGACCTGACCGCCCGCCCCGACGAGATCGGCCGCCTGTCCGGCGCGCTGCGCGGCATGGTCTCGGCGCTTTATGATCGGATCGACAGCAACGAACAGTTCGCCGCCGACGTGGCGCATGAAATCAAGAACCCGCTTGCCAGCCTGCGGTCGGCCATCGGCTCGCTGCGGATCGTGCGCAAGGACGAGCATCGCGCGAAACTGCTTGACGTGATCGAACATGACGTGCGCCGCCTTGACCGGCTGGTCAGCGATATCTCGAACGCATCGCGGCTGGATTCCGAACTGGTCAAGGAAGAAGAGCAGGAATTCAACCTTCTGGAAATGCTGGGCAACCTGTCGCAGTTCCTGGGCGAGGACGCGCGCCGCAAGGGCGTGGAATTCATCACCGACCTGCCCCCGCAGCCGATCCGCATCAACGGGCTGGAACCCCGGCTGGCGCAGGTGTTCGTGAACCTGATCTCGAACGCCATCTCGTTCTGCGAGGATGGCGACGCGATCCGGGTCTGGGCCCGGCGCCGCGACAACCGCGTGCTGGTCGTGGTCGAGGACACCGGCCCCGGCATCCCCGAGGAAGCGCTGCAGAAGATCTTCAAGCGGTTCTATTCCCAGCGCCCCGAAAACGATTTCGGCAACAATTCGGGTCTTGGTCTGGCGATTTCAAAGCAGATCGTCGAAGCGCATGACGGCGTGATCTGGGCCGAGAACATCCGCCCCACCGAAGCCGACGTCACGTCCGAACCTCTGGGCGCGCGCTTCGTGGTGGGGCTTCCGATCTGATCGCATGATCCCGCCGGGCGCCTCGGTCCACCACGCCACCGCGGTCGCCGTCGATGGCAGGGGCCTGCTGATCCGCGGCGCATCGGGGCGCGGCAAGTCCGGCCTTGCGCTGGAAATGATGGCCCGGGGCGCAACGCTGATCGCCGACGACCGGGTCATCGTCACGCCGCGCGGCGACGATCTTTGGCTGTCCTGCCCTGACGCGATCTCGGGCCTGATCGAAGCGCGCGGCCTTGGGTTGCTTCACGCGCAGGCCGGCGGGCCGGTGCGCCTGTGGGCGGTGCTGGACCTTGACCACGACGAGACGGCGCGCATGCCGCAGCGCCGCGAAATCGTGCTGCAGGGGCGAAGAATCCCCTTGCTTCACCACGCTGCCGCCCCCACCTTCCCGGCAGCGCTTGTGCAGTTTCTCCGCAGTGGACGAAGGGACCCCCCATTGACCAAGGACCAGCAGGCACGGACCCAACGCGTGGTCCTGGTCACCGGGCCGTCGGGCGCCGGGCGGTCCACCGCGATCAACGCGCTGGAAGATTTCGGCTACGAGGCCATCGACAACATCCCCCTCAGCCTGATCCCCCGGCTGCTGGACGGCGGCGCGCTGGCCCGGCCCGTCGCGCTTGGCGTCGATATCCGCAACAGGGATTTTTCGGTGCAGCGCCTTGTCGATCTGTACCGCGCCTTCGGGCAGGACCCCCGGCTGGACGCGCAGCTTCTGTACCTGGATTGCACGCCCGACGTGCTGGCCCGGCGCTATTCGGAAACGCGCCGCCGCCACCCGCTGGCCCCGGATGAAAGCTATACCGCCGGCATCGCGCGGGAAATCGCGCTGCTTGAGGTCGCGCGCGGGCTTGCGGACATCCTGGTCGATACCAGCGAGCTGTCGCCCCACGATCTGCGCGCGCGCATGGCCAGCCTGTTCGCGGACGAAGCCGGGCAGCAGCTTGCCGTCTCGGTCCAGTCGTTTTCCTACAAGCGGGGGTTGCCGCAGGGGCTGGACTGGGTGTTCGACTGCCGCTTTCTGGACAACCCGCACTGGGACCCGGCGCTGCGCGGGCTGACAGGGCTGGACGATCCGGTGCAGGCGCATGTGGGGCGCGATGCGCGTTTCGCCCCCTTTGTGGATCAGCTGAGCGCGCTGGCGCTGTTCGTGCTGCCCGCCTGCAAGGAAGAAGGCAAGGCGCACCTGGCCTTCGGTCTTGGCTGCACCGGCGGTCAGCACCGTTCCGTGACCGTGGCGGAAACTCTTGCGCGCAGCCTTGCGGAACACGGGTGGCAGGTGTCATGTAGACATCGCGAACTTGAACGCCGGGGACTGAGCGCAGCGGCTCGTCCATCCGGCGACGTCGGAGGAAGACACGGGTGATCGGCATCGTGATCGTTGCCCATGGCGGGCTGGCGCGGGAATATCTCGCGGCGGTCGAGCATGTGGTCGGGGCCCAGCCCGGCGTCGTGGCCGTCTCGATCGAGGCCGATCACGACCGCAGGCGCAAGCAGGCCGAAATCTGCACCGCCGCCGACGAGGTGGACACAGGCGACGGGGTCGTGGTGGTGACCGACCTGTTCGGTGGGTCTCCGTCGAACCTGTCGCTGCTGGCCTGCCAGCCCGAAAACCGGCGGATCGTCTATGGCATGAACCTGCCGATGCTGATCAAGTTGGCCAAGAGCCGCCAGATGGATGTGCCGGGCGCGGTAAAGGGCGCGCTTGAAGCCGGCCGGAAATATATTGACAGCGTGAACGTCAGGCCCGATCCCCATTGAACGGGCCCCCGGGCGACGCGCAGGGAAGACAAGATGACCGAAACGGTGCAGCGCAAGCTGAAGATCGTGAATGAAAAAGGGCTTCACGCACGCGCGTCGGCCAAGCTGGTGGAAGTGGTCGAAGGCTTCGATGCCCGGGCCGAGGTGTCCAAGGACGGGCTGAGCGCCGGCGGCGACAGCATCATGGGGCTTTTGATGTTGGCAGCATCCAGGGGAAGCTTTATTGAGGTTGAAACCTCGGGGCCGGACGCGAGCGCGCTTGCAGACGCTCTGGAAGCCCTGGTCGCCAACCGCTTCGGGGAAGAGAACTGAACCCCGCCAGCGGATTCGGCGCGAAATGACGGCCCCGGTGGGGAACCGGGAAGCAGACCAGGAAACTGGCCAGGATACGGGTCGAAACGGGCGCATGGTGGATAGTTTTCAGGCCGCGGGGCAGCAGGATGACATCACGCCCGCCATCCAGCCTCCGTATGACAAGCGCAAGCTGAGCTATGCCAACACGTTCACCAACCCGTGGAAGGCGAACACCATCCGCGCCATGGAATGGGCGACGGGCAAGATTCCCCTGATCCGCCTGGTCAGAAAGGTCGAACGGGACGGCGTGCGCATGGGGCAGGCGTTCTGGCCCCACGCGCTGCAGCACATGCGCATCCCCCTGCTTACCCCCGAAGAACAGATCCGCCGCATTCCGGCCGAAGGCCCCGTGGTGGTGGTGGCGAACCATCCGCACGGGCTTGTGGACGGGATGATCCTGGCGGAACTGATCGGGCGCATCCGCACCGATTACAAGATCCTGACCCGCGCGCTGCTGACCGGCGTGAAGGAGATCGAGGAATTCATGATCCCGGTCCCCTTCCCGCACGAGGCCGACGCGCGCGAGCAAAGCCTTGCGATGCGCGCCAAGGCGATGGACCATCTGCGCAAGGGCGGGGTCGTGGCGCTTTTCCCGTCGGGGGTCGTGGCCGCATCAAAGACCCTGTTCGGCCCCGCGGTCGAGGCGACGTGGAACCCGTTCACCGCCAAGATGATCCAGCGGTCAGGCGCGACGGTGGTCCCGATCTATTTCCCCGGGCAGAACAGCCGCGCCTACCAGATCGCCAACCGGCTTTCCCCGACCGTGCGGCAGGGGTTGCTGATACACGAGGTCATGCACGCCTGCGGTCGCCCGCAAAAACCGGTGGTCGGCGCCCCGATCACGCCCGCGGAAATGCGCGGCTGGGACGGCAGGCAGCGCGAGTTCATCTCGTGGCTGCGGGAACGCACCATCGGGCTGGTCGAAGGCGCGTGACCCCCGCGCCGCGCGATCAGCGTGTCGGAACCGGTTCCTCGCCGCGATAATCGTAAAAGCCGCGCCCGGTTTTCCGGCCCAGCCAGCCGGCTTCGACATATTTCGTCAGTAGCGGGCAAGGCCGATACTTGGTATCCGCCAGCCCGTCGTGCAGCACGTTCATGATCGCCAGGCAGGTGTCCAGCCCGATGAAATCCGCAAGCTCAAGCGGGCCCATCGGATGGTTCGCCCCCAGCTTCATCGCCATGTCGATGGACTTGACGTTGCCGACGCCTTCGTAAAGCGTGTACACCGCCTCGTTGATCATCGGCAGCAGGATGCGGTTGACGATGAAGGCGGGGAAATCCTCGGCGCTGGCGGCGGTCTTTCCCAGGTTTTCAACGACCTTCAGGCAGGCATCATAGGTTTCCTGATCCGTCGCGATGCCCCGGATCAATTCGACCAGCTGCATCAGCGGAACGGGATTCATGAAGTGGAACCCAAGAAACTTTTCCGGCCGGTCGGTGCGCGACGCCAGCCGCGTGATCGAGATGGACGAGGTGTTCGACGTCAGGATCGTGTGCGGCAGCAGGTGGGGGGCAAGGCTGTCGAAGATCTTCTGCTTGACGGTTTCCTGCTCGGTCGCGGCTTCGATCACAAGATCGGTCTGCGCCACCTCGGCCATGTCCAGCGTGATCGAGATCCGCGCCATGGCGGCATCGCGCACCTCGCCGGTGATCTTTTCGCGGCTGACCTGCCGGTCAAGGTTCTTGCCGATCAGGGCCACGGCCTTGTCGAGCGCGTCCTGGCTGACATCCGTCAGGCGCACCTCGTACCCGGCCAGCGCCATCACATGGGCGATGCCATTGCCCATCTGACCCGCGCCGATGACCCCGATCCTGCTGATTTCCATTGTCCGCACCTTTGAATTTCCCGGCACACGATAGGCATAGCCCGGCGACGGTCGCAAGGATGGCAGCCCGCATTTGCCGGGCTTTTTCGTCTTAGCGAAATCGAAAGGAGAATCTTCCAGATTCACCGCGGGTGAGAAGGTTGAAAGGTGGGTGGATGACTGTCGCCATACCAGGGCAAGCTGCGTTGGATTATTTTCCGTGCCGTTACGGAAGGTCACGGGTTCTTTTCCGGGGGCCCCGCCAAAGGCTTGATGCGCCATACATCGGCTTTCTTGGCGGGACCGAAACCTATGGGCGGTTCGTGGAAACGCCCTTTCCGGCGCTGCTTGAACAACAGCTGCACCAGCCTTGCGTCAATTTCGGGGCGGTCAACGCCGGGCTTGACCTGTACCTGCACGACCCTGCGGTGCTTGGGCTTGCCGAACGCGCCGAAGCCTGCGTGATGCAGGTCATGGGCGCGCAGAACATGTCCAACCGCTATTACAGCGTGCATCCCCGGCGCAACGACCGGTTCCTGCGCGCCTCGGACCGGCTGCAACAGCTGTACCCCGAGGTTGATTTCACCGAATTCCATTTCAACCGCCACATGCTGGGCACCTTGCGCGACCTGTCCCCCGACCGGTTCGAGGTGATCGTGGCCGAACTGCGCCTTGCCTGGGTGGCGCGGATGAAGCACCTGCTGACGCTGCTGCGCGGGCGGGTGCTGCTGCTGTGGTTCGCGGACAAGCCGCCGTCGGACGTGCCCACAAGCGAAACCACGGGCGATCCGCTGTTCGTCGACCGCACGATGATCGAGGTGCTGCGCCCGCGCGTGGCGGGGCTTATCGAAACGCCCCGGTCGGAAACCGCGCGCAGGCACGGCGCGCCGGGCATGATCTTCAGCGATTACGAGGCGGGCGCCGCCGCCGAACTCATGGGCCCCCAGGCGCATGAGGAAACCGCCGAGCAATTGCTGCCCCTGCTGCGCGATCTTGTCGGCTGACGGTGCTGCCCGCCTTCTGACCATCCCCCGCCCCCGCCGCGCGGTTTTTGCCCGGGCGCGGCGAGCCGCCGCAGCCGGGGCGATGGCATGCGCGCCCGATCCCGGTATAGCTGGCACACAAGCCCCGGGGCGGCAGCGCCCGGGCGATGCCAAGCCGGAGGTCCGCATGCATATCGAAAACCGCACGTTCGACGAATTGAAGCTGGGCGATCACGCCGAACTGCGCCGCCTGTGCACCGCCGATGACCTGCTGGCCTATGCGAACGTGTCGGGCAACCACAACCCGCTGCACATCCACGACCAGGATGGCGACGGCGACGGCAGCCCCGAAGCGATGGCCCCGGGCTCGTTCGTGGCGGCGCTTGTCGGCGCGGTGCTGGGCAGCGTGCTGCCCGGCGCGGGCACCGTGTATCGCCGCCTGAGCTGCGATTTTCACGGACGCGTCTTTGCGGGCGACGAATTGATGGTGCGGGTGACGGTCACCGGCAAGAACCCGCGCGACACCACGGCCCGCCTGTCGACCGAGGTGCGCCGGATCGGCGATGATGCGCTGGTCCTGACCGGCGAGGCCGAGGTTCACGCCCCGCGCGTCAAGCTTGGCTATGACAGCCGCGACCTGCCCGGGCTGGTGGTGCAGCGCCACCGCCACTTCGAAAAGCTGCTGAAACAGGCCGAACCGCTGGAGGCGCTGCGCACCGCCGTGGTCTGCCCCGAAGACCCCAATTCGCTTGGCGGCGCGATCAAGGCGCGCGATCACACGCTGATCGATCCGATCCTGATCGGCTCGCGCGCCCGGATCATGGAAGTCGCGGGCGCCATGGGCCTGTCGCTGGACGGGGTCGAAATCCTGGACGAGCCGCTGCACCGTAACGCCGCGCGGCGGGCGGTCGAGCTGTGCCATTCCGGCGCGGCGCAGGCGATCATGAAGGGCCACCTGCACACCGACATGCTGCTGCGCCCGATCCTGGACAAGCAGACCGGGCTGCGCATGGGGCGCCGGTTCACCCATGTCTTCGTGATGGACGTGCCCGGCCAGCCCCACCCGATCCTTGTCACCGACGCGGCGATCAACATCGCGCCCGACCTCAAGACCAAGGTCGACATCACGCAGAATGCCATCGACCTTGCCATTTCCATCGGCATCGAAGAGCCGAAGGTCGGCGTGCTGTCGGCGACCGAAACGGTCAACCCCGACATCCCGTCGTCGATCGACGCGGCGCTGCTGTCGAAAATGGCCGAGCGCGGCCAGATCACCGGCGGGCTGGTCGACGGGCCGCTTGCCATGGACAACGCCGTCGATCTTGCGGCGGCCCGGACCAAGGGCATCACGTCGGCCGTGGCGGGGCGCGCCGACATCCTGGTGGTGCCCAACATCGACGCGGGCAACATGCTGGCCAAGCAGCTGACCTACATCAGCCACGCCGAGGCGGCGGGCCTTGTGCTGGGCGCGCGCGTTCCGATCATCCTGAACAGCCGGGCCGATGACGACATGAGCCGCCTCGCGTCCTGCGCCGTCGCGGCGCTGCATCACGCGCGCACCCGCGCTGTCTCCCGCTAAGCCCCGCCCCAACCGGCCTGCATCGCCGCCGCGTCCTTTTCCGGGGCGCGGCGTTTTTTGTCTTGGCAGACGGGAAATAATTCACTAGTTCATGAATTATGGAAATGAAGCGATTCGACCAACTTGCCACCCTTAGCAACCCGCAGCGCATGGGCGTGTTCCGCCTGCTCATGCGCCGCTATCCCGGCGCCGTGCCCGCCGGCGAGATCGGCCAGGCGCTTGACCTGAAACCGTCGACGGCGTCGGTCTACCTTGCGGCGCTGCGCGAGGCCGGGCTGATCCGGCAATCGCGCGAGGGGCGCTCGTTGCTTTACCGCGCGGATGTAACAGCCGTGCAAGGGCTGGTCGGATTTCTGACGAACGATTGCTGCCATGGCAGGCCCGACCTTTGCCTGCCCACATCCCCCGCCCGAAAGGAAACGGCCATGACCGATCCTCGCCACAACGTTCTTTTCATCTGCACCGGAAATTCCGCACGGTCGATCATGGCCGAAACGCTGCTGAACCACATGGCGGGCGATCGCTTTCGCGCCTATTCCGCCGGAACGCGCCCCTATTCCGCGTTGAACCCGCTGGCGGTGCAGATGCTGGGCGACAAGGGGTTCGACACCGCCGGGCTGCGCGCCAAGCACGTTTCCGAATTCTGGGCCGAAGACGCGCCCGCGCTGGATTTCGTGTTCACCGTCTGCGATCGCGCCGCGAACGAGGATTGCCCCGCCTGGCCCGGCCAGCCCATCAGCGCCCACTGGGGCCTGCCCGACCCGGTCAAGGCCACCGGAACCGAAGCCGAACGGATGCTGGCCTTTCAGCAGGTCTTTGGCATGCTGCGCCATCGCCTGACCGCCTTTACCGCGCTGCCGCTTGATACGCTCAGCCGCATTTCGCTGCAGCACGCGCTTGACGAGCTGGCCCTTTCGACAGACGGCCAAGAGACAACAGGATGACCCGAATGACCACCTACGCGCTGAATGGCCTTGGCCGAATGGGCAAGCTGGCCCTGCGACCGCTTCTGGAAAAGGGCGCGAACATCGCCTGGATCAACGACGCGGTCGGCGATCCGGCCATGCATGCCCACCTGCTGGAATTCGACACGGTCCACGGGCGCTGGCCCGCGCGGTTCGCCCATGACGACACCGGCATCGAAATCGACGGGCGCCGCCTGCCGGTCCACCGCCAGCGCCGCATCGAGGATCTGCCGCTGGACGGTGTCGACGTGGTCATCGACTGCACCGGCGTGTTCAAGACCGCCGCCGCGCTTGCCCCCTATTTCGCCGCCGGGGTGAAAAAGGTCGT
>CAXICP010000079.1:0-10079 GCA_964022595.1 uncultured Salipiger sp. | reverse complement strand
CCGCGTCCAAGGCGGGCAGCGATCACCTTGTGCGGGCCTGGCACGAAACCTACGGGCTGCCGGTGGTGCTGACCAACTGTTCCAACAATTACGGCCCCTATCATTTCCCCGAAAAGCTGATCCCGGTGATCATCCTGAACGCGCTGGCGGGCAAGCCGCTGCCCATCTACGGCGACGGGTCCAACGTGCGCGACTGGCTTTATGTCGAAGATCACGCCGATGCCCTGCTGCTGGTGGTGCAAAAGGGCGAGTTGGGCCGCAGCTACAACATCGGCGGGGAAAACGAACGGTCGAACCTGGATCTTGTGCGTACGCTGTGCGCCATCCTGGACCGCAAGCGCCCCAGGGACGGATCGTACGCCGACCAGATCACCTTTGTGACCGACCGGCCCGGCCATGATGCACGCTATGCCATCGATCCGGCGCGCATCCGCGACGAACTGGGCTGGCGCCCGTCAGTCACGGTGGAACAGGGCCTGGAAAAGACCGTCGACTGGTACCTGGCGAACGAGCCCTGGTGGCGCGCCCTGCAGGACCGTCAGGGCGTCGGGCAGCGGCTGGGGGTGGGCGCATGATCCTGGTCTTCGGCAAAACCGGACAGGTGGCGCGGGAACTGGCGCGCCGCGCGCCACAGGCCCGTTTCCTGGGGCGCGAGGCGGCGGATTTCACCGATCCCGCCGCCTGCGCGGCCTGCATCACCGATGATGTCACGGCGGTGATTAACGCGGTCGCCTACACCGCCGTCGACAAGGCCGAAGACGAGGAACCGCTTGCCACGGTGATCAACGCCGACACCCCCGGCGCCATCGCGCAGGCCTGCGCGGAACGCGGCATCCCGCTGGTCCATATTTCGACCGATTACGTGTTCGACGGGGCAGGCGATGCGCCCTTTGCCCCCGATGCCCCCACCGCGCCGCTGGGCGCCTACGGACGCAGCAAGCTGGCCGGCGAAGCCGCCGTGCGCGCCGCCGGTGGCCCCCATGTCATCCTGCGCACGTCGTGGGTGGTGTCGGCGCATGGCAGGAACTTCGTCAAGACCATGCTGGCGCAGGGCAAAAGTCGCGATCGGCTGACGGTGGTGGCGGACCAGATCGGCGGGCCGACCCCGGCGGGGGACATTGCCGCCGCCTGCCTGACCATCGCCTCCGCGCTGCGCGAGGCGCCCGAAAAATCCGGCACCTATCATTTCTCGGGCGCGCCCGATGTCAGCTGGGCCGATTTCGCGCGCGAGATCATGGCGCAGGGCGGGCTGGACTGCGCCATCGCGGACATCCCCGGCAGCGATTACCCCACGCCGGCCCGACGCCCCGGAAATTCACGCATGGATTGCAGCGCGACCCGGGCCGCCTTCGGCATCGCGCGCCCGGACTGGCGCAGCGGCCTTGGCTCCATCCTTTCCGACCTGCCGGAGTGACCCGGCCCCCCTTCGAACAAAAGGCATTTTCAGCATGACGACACGCAAAGGCATCATTCTCGCGGGGGGGTCCGGCACGCGGCTTTACCCGATCACCATCGGGGTGTCGAAACAGCTGCTGCCGATCTACGACAAGCCGATGATCTACTATCCGCTGTCGGTGCTGATGCTGGCCGGCATCCGCGAGATCTGCATCATCACCACGCCGCAGGACCAGGACCAGTTCATCCGCACGCTGGGCGACGGCAGCCAGTGGGGCGTGTCGCTGACCTACGTGGTCCAGCCCAGCCCCGACGGGCTGGCGCAGGCGTTCATCCTGGCCGAGGATTTCCTTGATGGCGCGCCCTCGGCGCTGGTGCTGGGGGACAACATCTTTTACGGGCACGGGCTGCCCGACCTGATGGCGCAGGCCGACACCCGCTCGACGGGGGGCACCGTCTTCGGCTACCGCGTGGCCGACCCCGAACGCTATGGCGTGGTGGATTTCGACGCCGACGGGCAGGCCACCGCCATCATCGAGAAACCCGCCGTGCCGCCGTCGCATTACGCGGTGACGGGGCTGTACTTCCTGGATGGCTCGGCGCCCGCGCGGGCGCGGCAGGTGGCCCCTTCGGCGCGCGGCGAGCTGGAAATCACCACGCTCTTGGAAATGTACCTGCACGAAGGCATCCTTGACGTGCAGCGCATGGGGCGCGGCTATGCCTGGCTGGATACGGGCACGCATGGCTCGCTTCTGGATGCGGGCAATTTCGTGCGCACGCTTGAGGAACGGCAGGGGCTGCAAACCGGCTGCCCCGAGGAAATCGCCTTTGACAAGGGCTGGATCACCCGGGACGAGCTGGCCGCCCGGGCCGAGAAGTTCCGCAAGAACGACTACGGGCGCTACCTTGCCGCGCTGCTGGGGCGCTAGGATCCGCCGGTCGCGGCGCCGCAGGCTTGGCCGGGCGCCGTTACACCCTATCTAGGACCGCAAAGGCGGCGGATATCGCATAACCGCACGGCGCGTGCGATATCCGCTGCAACGACCAGACCTGGAAGGACCCCTGTATGCTTCGCACCCTTGCAGCCGCGATGACCGCGTTTGCCCTGACCGCCGTTCCGGCGGCGGCCGAAAAGCTGTCGCTTGGCCAGATTTCGCAATACCTCAACACCGTGCAATCGGCCAAAAGCCCGTTCACCCAGATCAACGGAGACGGCACGATCTCGACCGGGACGGTGTATATCAAGCGCCCCGGCAAGATGCGTTTCGAATACAACCCGCCCGAACAGGCGCTGGTGCTGGCCTGGTCCGGCGCGGTCTACATCTTCGACAAGAAGGTGGGCGGGCAGCCCGAAACATACCCGCTCAGCCAGACGCCGCTGTCGATCATCCTGGCGCGCAACGTGAACCTGGGGCGCGCGGGCATGGTCACCGGCCACAGCTACGACGGCACCGCCACCACCGTCACGGCGCAGGACCCAAGCCACCCCGAATACGGGTCGATCCAGATGAAGTTCACCGACAACCCGGTCGAGCTGCGCCAGTGGATCGTGCGTGACGGAAACGGCACGACCACCACCGTGGTGCTGGGCGGGCTAAGCGCCACCAACCTGTCGAACCGCACCTTCGACGTGAACCGCATCGGTAATTGATGGGTGATGCGGCGCCCGCCTGGGGCGCCGCTCAAGGGCCTAGCGGGCGGCGCGGCAGTTGGCCAGCTGCACCTGGTAGATCAGCGCCCGCTTGCCCACATTGTCGGCCACGCGCACCAGCCAGGCCTTGGAGTTGTAGCTGCCCCGGCGGAACCCGGTGCGCCCCTCGTGATAGGCAAGGTACTGGTTGCGGGCGTCATGCATGTTCAGCCCCAGCGAATTGCGCGACCCGTTCATGTACCAGCCCATGAAATCGACCGCATCCGCGATATTGTCGCGCCGGGCGCGCCGGTTGCCGGTCTCTTCAAGGTATTCGTCCCAGGTGCCGTCAAGCGCCTGGCTGTAGCCGAAGGCCGAACTTTGCCGGCCATAGGGAATCACCCCGAGCGCATAGCGGAACGGGGTCCGCGCGTCCGAGATGAATTTGCTTTCTTGATAGATCGTCGCCATCTGCACGTGCATCGGCACGCCCCATTTGCGCTCTGCCGCGCGGAAGGCGCGGGCATAATGGGGGCGTTCGTTCAGGATCGCACATGCGTTTTCAAGATCGCGTGGTGCTGTCCCGCTGCCGCCGCCACCCCCGCAGGATGCCGCCAGCAACACGAGCACCAGCGCGCGAAGCCATCTGCTCATCTGCCTCTCGCTCTTTTCATCGCCGTGTTCGGCTTGTCGTTTTCGGTCGTCTTGCCTGCGATCAGGGTACAACATCGGGCGGGGCGATGGAAACACAATCGCGGACGCGGTGAATCCGGGCGAAACATGGCCGGGCAGGATTGGCGCGATTTCGGCGTGGCCTCGACGTACAGAGTGTTTCCGCTAAATTGCGTCAACAAGTTGGACAATCCGCCACAATGATGACAACACTCGGTCCATGAGGTCTCTGATGCACACACAGCGCGCAAAATACCACTTGGGCCAGGTCGTTCGCCACCGTAAGCACCCGTTTCGCGGGGTGGTTTTCGACGTGGACCCGGAATTCAGCAACACCGAAGACTGGTACGAGGCGATTCCCGAGGAATCGCGCCCGGTCAAGAATCAGCCTTTCTACCACCTGCTGGCGGAAAACGATCAAAGCTTCTACGTGGCCTACGTGTCCGAACAGAACCTGATCGCCGACTACTCGGGCGAACCGGTGGACCATCCGGACATCCCGGACCTGTTCGGCAATTTCACCGATGGCAGCTACGAGCTGCACTTCGCTCTCAACTGACTCTCCATCCGTAACGCGCTCACGTCACGGAGAAACGCCCCCGCAAGGGGGCGTTTCGCGTTTCAGGCGGCCTTGCCCAGATGGTCCAGAAACAGCGACACCTGCGCCGGTTCCAGCGACCAGTCGCAGACCAGCCGGCCCATGATCGTCTCTTGCGGATCGCCGTCCAGCGCGCCCCAGATGTTATAGGCGACCCCGGCCTCATGCAGCGCCTGGTGCACGCGGCGCGGCGCGTCAAAGAACACCATGTTGCCCTGCGTGTCGTTCAGCACGGTGACGCCCAGCCCCTTCATGCCCTGGACCAGCTGGTCGCAGCGGGCATTGGCGCGCAGCGCAAGATCCTTCCACAGGTCCTGCGCCAGGTAGGCATCCATCTGCGCCGCAAGGTAGCGGTGCTTGGAAAACAGCATGGCGCCGCGCTTGCGGCGGTATTCGAATTCCTCGGCGCGGGCGGGGTCGAAGATCATCACCGCCTCGACGCCCATCAGCCCGTTCTTGGTGCCGCCGAAAACGCAGATGTCCACGCCGGCCTTCCAGCTCATCTGCGCGGGGGTGACGCCCAGCCGGACGGCGGCATTGGCAAAGCGGGCGCCGTCAAGGTGGACGGGCAGGCCGTATTCGCGCGCCACGGCGGTCAGGGCGTGCAGCTCGTCCATGGAATAGACGTTACCGCGCTCGGTCAGCTGGGTGATCGACACCGGGCCGCGCTTGGGGCCGTGCACGCCTCGGTTCTGTTCGCCCTCGATGGCGCGGCGCAGCGCGTCCGGGGTCATGCGGTCACCGCCGGGCACCAGTGTCAGCTTGGCGCCGCCGGTGAAGAATTCCGGCGCGTTGCATTCGTCTTCGTGGATATGCGCCACGGGCGAGGCGAACACCGTGCCGTAAGGCGGGCAAAGCAACGCCAGCGCCAGCACGTTCGCCGCCGTGCCGGTGGGCACAAGATAGACCGCCGCGTCCGGCGCTTCGAACAGATCGCGCAGCCGGTCGGCGACCGACAGGCTAAGCGCATCGGCGCCATAGCCGGAAACATGGCCCGTATTGGCGCGGGCCAGCGCGTCGATTACCTGGGGCGGCACCGGGCCGGAATTGTCGGAGGCAAAGAACATCAGGTCGGCTCCTCGATGATGTGGTCTTCCCAGTCGTCCTCGCCCACGTCGAATTCGGGGACGGTGCGCCCCTGCATCGACACCCCCGCGCGGTGCACCGAATCCGGATCGCCGCTGATAAGAGGGTGCCACTTGTACAGCGGCTTGCCCTGCCACAGCAGCTTGTAGGCGCAGGTTTCGGGCATCCAGTACAGGTTGTCTTCGATGTTCGTGGGTTTCAGCACGATGCATTCGGGCACGAACTGGTGGCGGATGGGGTATTGCGAACAGCGGCAGGTTTCATCGTCAAGCAGGCGGCAGGCGACGCAGGTCAGCGCGACATCGCCGGTTTCCTCGTCTTCCAGCTTGTTCAGGCAGCACTTGCCGCAGCCGTCGCACAGGGCTTCCCATTCGGCATCCGACATGCGCGACAGCGGTTTGCGTTCCCAGAAACGCGGGGCAAGGCCGGGGCGGGCGATGGGATCGGTCATGGCGCGGCCAGGATGTCGCGGGCGCGGGCGCAGTCGCGATCCATCTGCGCGATCAGCGCGTCAAGCCCGTCGAACTTCTGTTCCGGGCGCAGGTATTCGACCAGCCCCACCGACAGGGTCGCGCCGTACAAATCGCCGGAAAAGTCGAACAGGTAGGTTTCAAGATTGGGGCGGTTGTCGCCGAACATCGGGCGCACGCCCATGGACGCGGCGCCGTGATACTGGCCCTTGTGCTCGCCCGTAAGCACGTCGACCAGCACGGCGTAGACGCCCAGTTTCGGCTGGTGCAGCCCCTCGATCGACATGTTCGCGGTGGGATAGCCCAGCTGGCGGCCGCGCTGTTCGCCGCCGATCACCACGCCTTCGATGCGGTGCCAGTGGCCCAGCTGCGCGGCGGCTTCGCGCGGGCGCCCGTCGCTTAGCGCCTGGCGGATCGCGGTAGAGCTGACGCGTGAGGTGCCCTGGGCCAGAAGCTCGGCGATGGTGACGCCAAAACCCATCTGCGCGCCAAAGGTCTTCAGGTCGCTGGCGGTGCCCTTGCGGTCCTTGCCAAAGCAGAAATCGGCGCCCACCACCACATGGCGCAGGCCCAGCCCGTCGGCGATGACCTGGCGGGCGAATTCCTGCGGGCTGAGCGAGGCCAGCGCCGCGTTGAAATTCCGCTCCAACAGGCCAGCCACGCTTGGCTTTTCCGAGCGGCTGGCGCGCTACGTGTCGGCCATGAGCCGAAAGGGGGGCAGTTCGGGGGCGAAATATTCGCGCGGGTGCGGCTCGAACGTCAGCACGCCAAGAGGCGCCCCGTCAGCCGCCCGGCGGGCCAGTTCGATCACCGCCTGGTGGCCGATGTGAACGCCGTCGAAATTGCCCAGGGCGGCGCTTGCCCCCCGGTCCTGATCTTCGACGAATTGATAATCCCGCACGATCCGCATGGGCCAAGCCCTAGCCCCGCGCGCGGGCGGGTGCAAGCGGGGGCGCGCCGGTTTGATCGCGTCCCGGGCGCGCTGCCGCAGGGTTGGGCGCGGGGGCGGATCAGCCGTAATCGCGCGCCCCGAAAATGGCCGAGCCGACACGCACATGTGTTGCCCCCAGCGCGATGGCCTGTTCGAAATCCGCGCTCATGCCCATGGAAAGCCCGTCCAGCCCGTTGCGCTGCGCGATCTTGCGCAGAAGCGCGAAATGCAGGGACGGGGTTTCATCGACCGGCGGGATGCACATCAGGCCGCGCACCGGCAGATCCAGCGCGCGCGCATCCGCGATGAACGCATCGGCGTCGGCGGGCAGAACGCCTGCCTTCTGGTCCTCTTCGCCGGTGTTCACCTGAATGAACAGATCGGGGCAGGCGCCGGTTTCCTGCGCCAGCCGCGCCAGCGTCTGCGCCAGCTTGGGCCGGTCAAGCGAATGGATGGCCGAGAAAAGCTCTATCGCGGCGCGCGCCTTGTTGGTCTGCAACGGGCCCAGCAGGTGCACATCGACGCCATCGAACCGGTCCTTGAACCCCGGCCATTTGCCCTGTGCTTCCTGCACCTTGTTTTCGCCGAATAACCGGTGCCCCTGCTTCAGCACGGCTTCGACCCGCTCGTCGGGCTGCACCTTGCTGACGGCGATCAGCTGCACGTCTTCGGGGGCACGGCCCGCGTCGGCGCAGGCCTTTTCGATGCGGTTGCGAATGTCGGTCAATCCCATGGCGCGTCTCCCCAGGCCCGGATGAAGGGCATCAGTTCCTTTTCGTAGATCTTCCAGCCACGGGCGCGGCCCGCGTGGATCGGTTCGCGCGCCTGTGCCACGCTTAGCGTCTTGACGGCGCCGGTGCCGTGCTGCGGCGCAAGGCAGGCGTCCTGCCATTCCAGCCCGGCGGCGGCGATCAGCGCGCGCGATTGCGCTTCGGGATCGGTCACAAGATCCTCGTAGCGGATTTCATGGACCACGCCGGGCAGGGCGGTGCGCCAATGCGCCACGACGCGGCGAAAGCGTTTGATGGCATGGGCGATGTCGGCCAGATCGTTGCCATAGCGGTGCGAGCCGGTGACGAAATGGTTGCGCCAGATCGACAGCGCGATGTCGCGCGGATCGCGGTGCACGACGACAAAGCGCGCATCGGGCATGGCGTGATGCAAAAGCCCGATGATCAGAAAGGACAGGATCGACTTGTCGGTGATGACGGGTGCGGTTCCGGGAACGTCGCGCCGCGCAAGCTGGCGGTAGCGCGCGGCAAAGCCCTGCATCCGGGCGCTGTCGGTGATCGGCTGCATCGCCTCGCCCGCGCCGAAAAGCCGGTAGGACAGGCGCAGCGCCTGGCCAAGCTCACCCCCGGCGCCGACATCGGAATGGGCGGCCAGGATCCGTTCGACCAGCGTCGTGCCCGACCGCGGCATCCCGGTGACAAAGATCGCCCGCGGCGTGGCATCACTTGCGGGCAGGCGCGGCAGGTCGGCCTGCGCGGCAAGCACCGCGTCGAATTCGCGGTCCTGCGCGGCATTGTCGAACGGGGCGGCCTTGCGTTGCAGCGCGTTGGCGCGCGACCAGCAGGCAAAGGCGCGATCCGGCGCGCCGGTTTCGTCCAGCGCCTTGCCAAGCGCATAGCCAAGATGGGCGCGCGCCTCGTCGCCCAGATCCTTGCGGGCCCAAAGCTGTTCCATCGCGCGCAGCATCGGATCGCCGGGTGCCAGTTTTCGGGTCGCAAGGAAAATCCGGTACAGCTGCGCCTCGCGCGGGTGCTGGCGCAGAAGCTTGCGAAAGATGGTCTCGGCCTCGTCGAAGCGGCCCAGCAGTTGCAGCGTGTGGGCCTTGTCAGCGCGCGCCTTGAGCGCCTGTCCGGGCAGGGCGGCGAGCATGTCGTAGACGGGCAGCGCGTCTTCGGCGGCGCCAAGGTGGCGGAACCGCTCTGCGGCGTGGGTCAGCAGCGCGGCCTTGTCCGGGGCGCGTTCGACGGCGCGGCGCAGGTGGGACAGGCAGGCGTCGCGGTCGCCTTCCTCGAAGGCGATGCGCGACAGCTGGAACGGGGTGTCGGCGGCCTTGGTGTCGACCAGGTCAAGCTGGCGCAGCGCGGCCTTGGCGCGGTCGAACTGCCCCCGGGCCATGGCGCCGGCCGCCTCTTGTCGCAGGCGTGCCACGCGTTGGGGGGAAAGCGGCAGCATTGCAGGTGGCTCCTGTCGGGAACGATGGGTCGCCGCAGGGGTCGCACAAAAGAAAAGAGCGGGCAATGCCCGCTCTTCCCTCGTATCCGGATCTCGTGAGAGATCAGAAGGACATCGCCAGACCCAGCGAGTAGGTGTTCAGGTCGTCCATGTCGGAGTCGAAGTCGCTGGCCGAGTGGCCATAGCCGAACTTCGCGGACAGACCGCCGCCGAGGTCGTAGGAAGCTGCGAGGCCGTAGCCGCTTGCTTCGTCGCCATCGAACTCGAACTTGCCCCAGTTGAGGCCGACTGCGATTGCGTTCATCTCGTAACCGAAGCCAACGCCCCAGTGAGTGACGTCTTCGTCGATGTCGTCGATGTCGGTGTTCGAGTAGTCGAGGCCCGCCGAGAAGCCGCCTGCGAAGCCGGCGACAACACCAAGACCGGTGGTCGAAGCATAGTCTTCAACGGTCTGGTAGCCGAGGCCAACGGTCAGGTCGAAAGTCGAAACCTGGCCGTTCCAGCTGCCGCCGAGACCCCAAACGGTGTCGCCAAAGCCATCGATGTCCGCGCCGTCTGCGATCTGCTCAGCCGACAGCGAGAAGGTGAACGCGTCGTATGCGTAGTCGAAGCGAGCGACCTGGCCGTCGCCCAGACCGTCGAGGCCGTAGACGCCGTCGTCCGAACCGTCGAGGTGCTGGAAACCGGCGTGGATGGTTTCGTCGTCGGCCAGCGAGCCGCCTGCGAGGGCCATCTCGGGGACAACTTTGTCCAGAGCGCCGTCGGTGTCACCCATGGTGAAGGTCATGCCACCCCAGGAGACGAACATGTTCTCGCCGCCCTGGACGTTCGGGCTTTCGAAACGGCCGGGGTTCGAACGGTCGGCTGCCTCGTCGAGGTCGATCGTTGCACCGAAGGTCAGGCCGTTGTCAGCTTCGCCGGTCATGGTGAAGGTGACGTCGAGATCGGTGAAGAACTGCGTGTCGACTTCGTTGCCGCCAAAGACACCCATTTCTGCGGAGCCGGTCAGAGCCACTTCAGCCGATGCGACGCCTGCGGTCGCGACCAGTGCGGTGGTCGCAAACAGAATCTTTTTCATTGTTTCCCTCATGTGTTCGTAAGGCACGTACCAAT
>CAXICP010000078.1:0-10109 GCA_964022595.1 uncultured Salipiger sp. | reverse complement strand
CGGAAACGCGCTGGAACCCGAACACCGCGGACATGTCCGCACCCACCCCATCCTCGGCGCATCTTCGCCGGGTGCTTGTCGTGGACGACAGCGTCGTTCAGCTCAAGATTCTAAGCGCCATGCTCAAGCGGTGGGGATTCGAGGTGTGGCAGGCCGAATGCGCCGAGGACGCGCTGGTCCTGTGTGAAAAGGTCGTGCCCGACGCGGTGCTGTCGGACTGGATGATGCCGGGGATGGACGGGCTGGAATTCTGTCGCCGTTTCCGTGAGATGCGCCGCGACAACTACGGCTATTTCATCCTTCTCACCTCGAAGAGCGAAAAGGGAGAAATCGCCGCCGGGCTAGACGCGGGCGCCGATGATTTCCTGACCAAGCCGGTGAATTCCAACGAATTGCGGGCCCGCATCAACGCCGGCGCCCGCATCCTGGAAATGGAACGCAAGCTGACCGACACGCTGGCAGAACTGCGCGGCGCCTATGACGCCATCGACCGCGACCTGCGCCAGGCCCGCACGATCCAGGAAGCGCTGGTGCCGCGCCGGTCGCATGATTACGGCTGCGCCCGGGTCAGCCTGCTTCTCAAGCCCTGCGGGCATGTGGGCGGCGATCTGGTGGGGTTCTTCAGCCCCAACAAGTTCGGGCTGGGGGTCTACAGCATCGACGTGTCGGGCCACGGCATTACCTCGGCGCTGATGACGGCGCGGGTCGCGGGCTATCTTGGCGGGGATTTTCCCGATCAGAACATCGCGCTGGAACGGCGGGTCGAGAATTTCGTCGCCTTCTGCCCGCCTGAGGAGGTCGCCCAACGCATGAACGACCGCCTGTCGGCGGACCCGGGCGTGCTGGAATACCTGACCATGGGCTATGTCGTCTTCGATTTCGCCACGGGGCGGGTGCGGATGGTGCAGGCCGGGCATCCTCCGCCGCTATTGATCCGGGCGGGGGGCGAGATGGAATTCGTCGGCTCGGGGGGGCTTCCCATCGGGCTTGTGTCCGACGTGGCCTACGAGGGCGTGGAATTCGTCATGCAGCCCGGGGATCGGCTGCTGATCTATTCCGACGGGTTTTCCGAGGCGACGCTGAAAGACGGCAACATGCTGGATCAGCACGGGCTGGCCGATCTGGCGGGGCAATGCCTTGGCGGGACGGGAACCGAATTCCTGGATGATCTGTATTGGCGGCTAAGCCAGATCACCCGCGACGGCGGCAACCTGGAAGATGACATTTCCGCGGCGCTGCTGGAATATGACGGCCCGCCGGACGGTCAGACCGTATGACGGCGCACGAAGTCCCGATCGCCGGGATTGCCCAGCACCGCCGCGGCCACGTCGGGCGCCATCCAATGCACCGAATGCCCCGGTTCGACCGGTGGGCCATGCGGGCGCACGGGGCGAGCGGCGTAGATGATGCAAAGCTTTTCCGCCCACATGTCGTATTCGGGCATGAAGGCGAACCGCCGGAACGCGCCCAGCCGAACCGGGCGGGCGATGTGCCAGCCGGTTTCCTCGTACACTTCGCGGTGCAGGGCGCGGATCGGCGATTCGCCCGGATCGATGCCACCGCCGGGCAGCTGGAATTCCGGCCAGGGGTCGTCCTGGTGCGTGACCAGCAGCGCGCCCTCGCGCGGCAGGATGGCGTAGGCACCGGGCCGAAGCGTGTAGCGGCGCCCGGTTTCGGGTGCGTCTCCGTGGCGTCGGATCATGGCGGCCCCCTTGGTATCGACCTTGCTCTGCCTATATGGTGCCGGTATGCCAACGCGCGGCAGATAAGGAAACCCCATGACCATCGGCAGCAAACTCGCCTGGGACGACAGCGTTCTCCCGTTCCAGCTTGATCTTCCCGACGTCCGCGGCCGGGTTGCCCGGCTGGACGGGGTGCTGAGCGGCGTGCTCGGCCTGCGCGACTTTCACGACACGGTCGAGGCGCTCGTGGCCGAAATGGCCCTGCTTACGGCGCTGATCGGCCAGACGGTCAAGCTGCGCTGGAAGCTGTCGCTGCAGGTGCAGACGCGCGGCGCGGTGCGCATGATCGCCACCGACTACTTTGCCCCCACGGCCGAAGGCGAGCCGGCGCGCATCCGCGCCTACGCCAGTTTCGACCGCGAACAGGTCAGCGACGAGGCGGCCTTCGATCAGCTGGACGATGGCTATTTCGCCATCCTGATGGACCAGGGCGAAGGCACGACCCCCTACCAGGGCATCACCCCGCTGGCGGGCGGCTCGCTTGCGGCCTGCGCCGAAGCCTATTTCGCCCAGTCCGAACAGCTGCCCACGCGGTTCGCGTTGAACTACGGCAAGGCGATGAACGCGGACGGGTCCGGTGAATGGCGTGCGGGCGGGATCATGATCCAGACCATGCCCAAGGCATCGCCCTTTGCCCAGGGCGGGGGCACCGGCGACGGTGGCCTGCTCAAGGCCGAGGATCTGGTCGAAGGCGACGAACAGGAAAACTGGCGCCGGGTCAATTTCCACGTCGATACGGTGGATGAACTTGAACTGATCGGCCCGGATCTGCCGCCGACCGACCTGCTGGTGCGCCTGTTCCACGAGGAACAGCCCCGCGTGTTCGACGCGCAGCCGGTGCGCTTTGGCTGCACCTGCTCGGAAGATCGCGTGCGCCAGTCGCTGTCGATCTATTCGGCCCGCGACATCGAAAAGATGACGACCGAAGACGGGCGCGTGACCGCCGATTGCCAGTTCTGCGGCGCGCATTACGACCTGGACCCCGCCACCGTGGGGTTCGAGGCGAAAGAGTGACCCTTGCCGGGGATCAGGAACGCGCGCTGATCCGCGCGATGCAGGCCGGCGGGCAACCATCGTCCGATTTCGACCTGAACCCCGGCACCCTCCTGCCCGAGGGGCGCAAGCTGCGCCCTGCCGGGGTGCTTGTCGCCTTTCTTGCAGGGCGCGACGGGCTTGACCTGCTGCTGACCAAGCGCAGCTCGCGGCTGAAACACCACCCCGGCCAGATCGCCTTTCCGGGGGGCAAGGTCGATCCCGCCGACGAAGGCCCCGTCGGCGCGGCGCTGCGCGAGGCGCATGAAGAGGTCGGGCTGCCGCCCAGCCGGGTGCAGGTGCTTGGCACGCTGCCGCCCCATGAAACGGTGACCGGCTTTCTGGTCACGCCGGTGGTCGCGCTGGCGCAGCCCTTCGATCCAGTGGCCGAGCCGGGCGAGGTGGCCGAGGTGTTCCGCGTGCCCTTTTCCCACGTCACCGACCCCAAGCGTTACCGGATCGAAGGCCGCCGCTGGCGCGGGCAACGGCGCCTTTATTACACCGTGCCCTTCGGCCCTTATTACATCTGGGGCGCCACGGCGCGCATGTTGCGGGCGCTGGCCATGCGCATCGCATCGTGAAGGTATCCGGCGACTGGTTAAGCGCGGCGCCGACGCAGGCCGTGCTGGGGATGCTGGAAGCGGGCGGGCACTGCGCCTATGCGGTGGGCGGCTGCGTGCGCAACGCGCTGATGGGCGTGCCGGTGTCGGACGTGGACATCGCCACCGATGCCCACCCCGAACGAGTGGTCACGCTCGCGCGCGCGGCGGGGCTGAAACCGGTGCCCACCGGGATCGATCACGGCACCATCACCGTGGTCGCGGATGGCATCGGGCACGAGGTCACCACTTTTCGCGCCGACGTGGAAACCGACGGGCGCCGCGCCGTGGTGCGGTTTTCGACCCATGTGGACGAGGACGCGCAGCGCCGCGATTTCACCATGAACGCGCTTTATGCCGACGCGCGCGGGCAGGTGCTTGACCCCGTCGGCGGCCTGCCCGACCTGACCGCGCGGCGCGTGCGGTTCATCGGCGATGCGGGCGCGCGCATCCGCGAGGATTACCTGCGCATCCTGCGGTTCTTCCGCTTTGTCGCCTGGTATGGCGACCCGGCGCTGGGCATGGACCCGGACGCGCTTGCCGGCATTGCCGACGGGCTGGACGGCTTGCAGACCCTGTCGGCCGAACGGGTCGGGCAGGAGCTTGTCAAACTGCTGGGTGCGCCCGACCCGGCGCCCGCCGTTGGCTGCATGGCGCAGATCGGCGCATTGGCGCGGGTGCTGCCGGGAGCGGTGCCCGACGCGCTGGGCCCGCTTGTGCATATGGAACAGGGCGCGGGGCTTGCGCCCGATGCGCTGCGCCGGCTTGCGGTGCTGGGCGCCGATGGGACCGGGCTGCGCCTGTCGCGCCAGCAGCAAAAGCGCCTTGCCAGCTACCGCGAGGCGATGGGCCAGGACAACATCGCCGAAACCGCGTGGCGGCATGGTGCGGGCTTTGCCCGGGATGTGGCGGCGCTGCGCGCGGCCAGTCTTGGCACACCCCTTTCGGGAGAAATTGACGCGCTGATCGCCCAGGGCGCGGCGGCAGTGTTTCCCGTGAAACCGCGCGACCTGATGCCGGATTTGCAGGGCGCGGAATTGGGCAAGGCCTTGAAACAGCTTGAAACCCGCTGGATCGCATCGGGGTTCACGCTTACGAAAGAAGACCTTCTGGCATGATCGATCCGCTTTACGGTTTCGTCTTCTTGGGGCTGTTTTCGCCGGGGCCGAACGTGGTGCTGCTGACCGCTTCGGGCGCGCGGTTCGGGCTAAGGCGCACGCTGCCGCACCTGTTCGGCGTGGTGGTCGGGGTCGGCATCACCGCCGGGCTGACAGGGCTGGGCATCGCCGCGCTGCTGGCGCGAGCGCCGGTGCTGGAACTGGTGCTGAAGATCGCCGCAAGCGGCTGGATGCTGTGGATGGCCTGGGGGCTGTGGAATTCGCACCGCTCAAGCGGCGAGGGCCGCGACCGCCCCATGACCTTCATCGAGGCGGTGCTGTTCCAGTGGATCAACCCCAAGGTCTGGGCGGTGGCGCTGGCGGCAAGCTCGGCCTATCCGGGCGGCCTTGGCCCCCTGGCCGAGGCGTTGCGCCTGGGCAGCGCCTTCAGCGGGCTGAACCTGCTGTGCTGCCTGTTCTGGGCCAGCGCGGGCAGCCTGCTTACATGGTTGCTGACGACGCCGGCGGCCTGGCGGATCTTTTCGCGCGTCATGGCGGTGGCGCTGGGCAGTTTTTCGGTCATGGTCTTCCTGTAGGAAATCGGGGACACTTCGCGCCTACGCAAGGACCCCCCGTCATGTTTCGTTTCTTCGAAAACCTCGTTGATCCCTATGCCGAATACACGGCTTCGGATCGGCCTCCGCGCCAGTTGCTGCCGTTCATCGCGCAATATGCGCAGCCCTTTCGCAAGCTGTTCATCTGGGCGGCGCTGCTGTCCGTCGCGGTCGCCGCGGTGGAAATCGGGCTGATCTGGGCGATGGGCTGGGTGGTCGACATCCTTGCAGGCGATCCCGCGCAGGTCTGGGCGGATCACGGCACCACGTTGATTCTGATCGCGCTTTTCATCCTGTTCCTGCGCCCGCTGATCCAGGCGCTGGATGTGCTGGTGCTGAACAACGCGATCATGCCAAGCTTTGGCATCCTGATCCGCTGGCGCGCCCACGCGCAGGTGCTGCGCCAGTCCATCGGCTGGTTTGAAAACGATTTCGCCGGGCGCATCGCCAACCGCATCATGCAAACGCCTCCGGCGGCGGGCGAGGCGGTGTTCCAGGTGTTCGACGCGCTGACCTTTGCGCTGGCCTATATCGTCGGCGCGGCGGTGCTGCTGGCGGATGCCGATCCGCGCCTGATGTTGCCGCTGGTGGCGTGGTTCGGCGGGTACATCGTGCTGATGCGCTGGCTGGTGCGCCGGGTCGGGCCGGCATCGCAGGCCGCT
This sequence comes from uncultured Salipiger sp., assembly GCA_964022595.1. GTDB lineage: Bacteria > Pseudomonadota > Alphaproteobacteria > Rhodobacterales > Rhodobacteraceae > Salipiger. The sequence goes on along the minus strand of CAXICP010000078.1, from coordinate 4,363 downwards.
TCGGATGCGCGCAGCATGGTGAACGGGCGGGTGGTCGATGCCTACACCAACATCCATTCCGTCAAGATGTTCGCGCAGGACCGGCAGGAACTGGATTACGCGAAAGAGGCGATCGACGTCGCGCGCGTGACGTTCCAGAAGGAAATGCGCCTTTACACGATCATGGATCTGGCGCTGGTCGTGCTGAACGGCTTGCTGATCGTCGGCGTGGTCGGCTGGGGGCTGCTGCTATGGATGCAGGGGCAGGCGTCGGTCGGTGTGGTTGCCGCCGCCACGGCGCTGGCGCTGCGGCTCAATGCCATGACCGGATGGATCATGTGGGCGCTGACCACCTTCTTTCGCCAGCTTGGCGTGGTGGCCGAGGGGATGGAAACCATCGCCCAGCCCATCGCGCTGGTGGATGACGCCGACGCAAAACCGCTGCGCCTGACCAGCGGCGAAATCCGGCTGGAGGATCTGACCCACCATTACGGGCGCGGCCACGGGGGCCTTGAGAAAATTTCCCTGACCATAGCACCGGGGGAAAAGATCGGGCTTGTGGGCCGGTCGGGCGCGGGCAAGTCGACCCTGGTGAAACTGCTGCTGCGGTTCTATGATCCGGAATCGGGAAAAATTCTCATCGATGGGCAGGACGTGACGCGGGTGCAGCAGGACAGCCTGCGCCGCGCCATCGGCATGGTTCAGCAGGACAGCGCGCTGCTGCACCGGTCGGTCCGCGACAACCTGCTGTACGGGCGCCCCGACGCGACCGAGGGCATGCTGATCGCCGCCGCCAGACAGGCGCAGGCGCATGATTTCATCCTGACCTTGCAGGACGGGCAGGGCCGTACCGGCTATGATGCCCATGTGGGCGAGCGCGGCGTGAAGCTGTCCGGCGGGCAGAGGCAGCGCATCGCGCTGGCCCGCGTCATCCTCAAGGACGCGCCGATCCTGTTGCTGGACGAAGCCACCAGTGCGCTGGATTCCGAAGTCGAAGCCGCCATTCAGGACACGCTTTATGGCATGATGCGGGGCAAGACCGTCATCGCCATCGCCCACCGGCTAAGCACGATCGCGCAGATGGATCGCATCCTTGTGCTGGACGGCGGCAAGATCGCCGAGCAGGGCACCCACGACGTGCTTTTGGCGCAGGGTGGCCTATATGCAGGGTTCTGGGCCCGCCAGTCCGGAGGCTTCCTTGATCCCGACCAGCCCGGCCCCACAGCATGAATGATCCCGAGAAGGCCGCGGAATGACCCTTTCCGAACTCATAGACCCGTTTGCACGCGCCGCCACCCCGCCGCCCCGCACGCTGTGGCGGTTCATGGGCTGGGCGCTGAAAGGCGCCTGGCCGGTGTTGATCCCGGCGGCGGTGTTTTCGATCATGGGCGGCGTGACCGAGGTGCTTTCGGCCATGCTGCTGGGCGACGTGATCGACCGCGCGCTGGGCGGCGCCCCGTCGCAGGTGTTCAGCGAGCATGGCTGGTTCCTGCTGCTGTGCCTGGGCTTCTTCATCCTGCTGCGCCCGGCGATCCTGGGGATTTCGGCCTATACGCAATCGGTGATGATGCAGCCGAACGTGTTCAACCTGATCCTGAGCCGGGTGCATCGCTACACGCTGGGCCACGCGGTGACGTTCTTTGACAATGATTTCGCCGGGCGCATTTCGCAAAAGGAAATGCAGACGGCGCGGGCGATGAACGACGTGGTGACCGAAACCGTGCATTCGGTGCTGTTCGCCGTCGCGTCGGTCGTGGGCTCGGTCTGGCTGCTGGGTGCGGTGGACTGGCGCATCGCGGTGGGGCTTGTGGCCTGGATCGTCGCCTACGGCTTCCTGATCCGCCACTTCATGCCGCGCATTCGCGAAACATCGAAATCGCGCGCGGCGGCGCGGGCGATGGTGACCGGGCAGCTTGTGGACACGGTGACCAACATCAAGACCGTCAAGCTGTTCGCCCATGACGAATTCGAAGACCAGGCCGCGCTGGGCGCCATGAGCACCTATCGCGACCGGTTCATCGCCTTTGGCCATGTGTCGGCGCAGTTCCGGTTCTGGCTGATGGCGCTTGCGGGCACGTTGCCGGTGCTGCTGATCGGGGGCGCGCTGTTCTACTGGTCGGTGGGGTTGGTCAGCGCGGGCGACATCGCGGCGACCGGCGCGGTGGCGCTGCGGCTGGCGCAGATGACGGGCTGGGTCAGTTTTACCCTGATGGGCATGTACGCCAACATCGGCGAGATCGAAGACGGCATCCGCACCATCACCCCCGCCCACACCCTGCTGGATGCGCCGGACGCCGGCGCGCTGACGGTGCCGCAGGGGCGCATCGAATTCCGCGACGTGGGCTTTTCCTATGGCCGCAGGGAAGGCGGGATCGAACATATCGCGCTGGACATCGCGCCGGGGGAAAAGATCGGCGTCGTCGGGGCCTCGGGGGCGGGCAAGTCGACGATGGTGGCGTTGCTGCTGCGGCTGTACGATGCGGAAAAGGGCGGCATTTACATCGATGGGCAGAACATCGAACAGGTGACGCAGGAAAGCCTGCGCCGGCAGATCGGCATGGTCACGCAGGAAACCGCGATGTTCAACCGCTCGGCGCTGGACAACATCCGCTACGGCAAGCCCGACGCCACCATGGAAGAGGTCATCGCCGCCGCCGAAAAGGCCGAGGCGCATGAATTCATCCAGGGCCTGCAGGACCACGCCGGGCGCACCGGCTATGACGCCCATCTGGGCGAGCGCGGCGTCAAGCTGTCCGGTGGTCAGCGTCAGCGCATCGCCCTGGCCCGCGCGATCCTCAAGGACGCGCCGATCCTGGTGCTGGACGAAGCCACCAGCGCGCTGGATTCCGAAGTCGAAGCGGCGATCCAGTCGGCGCTGGAACGCGTGATGCAGGGCAAGACGGTGATGGCCATCGCGCACCGCCTGTCGACGCTGTCGGAAATGGACCGGATCATCGTGCTGGATCGTGGCCACATCGCCGAAGCGGGCACCCATGACGCGCTGCTGGCGCAGAACGGGCTGTATGCGCGGTACTGGCACCGCCAGTCGGGGGGCTTCATGGTGCCCGAAGACGAAACCGAGGCGGCCGAGTGAGGCTTGCCTTGGTGCCCCGCTTCGGGGCATGAGCGGGCCATGGAACAGGTCACGATAGAACGGCTGGGGCACCAGGGCGACGGCATCGCGCCCGGCCCGGTCTTTGCCCCCGGCACGCTGCCCGGCGAGGTGGTGGAAGGCGTCATCGAAGGCGGGCGCATGGCCGCGCCGCGCATCGTCACGCCGGTGGACACGCGGGTCAGGCCGCCCTGCCGGCATGCCAAAAGCTGCGGTGGCTGCCAGTTGCAGCACGCGCGCGACGATTTCGTGGCCAACTGGAAAACCAACGTGGTGCGCCACGCGCTTTCCGCCCACGGGCTTGATGCCGAATTCCGGCCCATCGCGGTGTCTCCGCCGCAAAGCCGCCGCCGGGCGTCGTTTTCCGCACGGCGCACCAAGAAGGGCGCGCTTGCCGGCTTTCACATGAAAGGCTCGGACGTGATCGTGTCGGTGCCCGACTGCCTGCTGGTCCAGCCGCCGCTGGTGCAGGCGCTGCCGCTGATCGAGGCGCTGTCGCTGCTGGGCGGTTCGCGCAAGGGCGAGCTTTCGGTGATGCTGACTGTCTGCGCCGAAGGGCTGGACGTGCGCGTCGCCGGGGGCAAGGCGCTGGACGCGACCGAGGAAATGCAGCTGGCGGAACTGGCGCGCCGTCACGGCTGCGCCCGCATCGCCTGGGATGACGAGGTGCTGACGCTGCGCCCGGCGGAACAGGTGATGGGGACGGCGCGGGTGGTGCCTCCGCCCGGGGCGTTCCTGCAGGCGACGCCGCAGGGCGAGGCGGCGCTGCTGGGCGCGGTAAGCGAAATCGTAGGCACTGCCGCGCATGTGGTCGATCTGTTCGCGGGCTGCGGCACCTTCGCGCTGCCGTTGGCGCAGACGGCGCGGGTGCATGCGGTCGAAGGCGACAGGGCGATGACCGCCGCGCTGGACAAGGGCTGGCGCATGGCGCAGGGCCTGCGCCACGTCACCACCGAGGTGCGCGACCTGTTCCGCGAACCGCTTATTGCCGAGGCCGCCGTGATCGACCCGCCCCGCGCCGGGGCCGAAGCGCAGATCCGCCAGCTTGCCCAGGCCGGAACGCCCAAGATCGCGCATGTGTCCTGCAACCCGGTGACCTTCGCGCGCGATGCGGCGGTGCTGGTGGCGGCGGGCTATACGCTGGACTGGGTGCAGGTGGTCGACCAGTTCCGCTGGTCCACCCATGTGGAACTGGCAGCGTCGTTCACGCACAGGTGAGCGCGGCTGCGGCTATCGCGGCGCCGGCTTTGGTTGTACTGTCCCGGGCAAAAG
>CAXICP010000077.1:0-10116 GCA_964022595.1 uncultured Salipiger sp. | reverse complement strand
CGGCGCAGAACGCCTTGCCCTCGCCCGACAGGATCACCGCGCGGATCGCGGCGTCATGGGACAGCGCATCGATCTGCGCGCGCAGCTCTGCAAGCATCTCGTCGGACAAGGCGTTCAGCCGGTCCGGCGCGTTCAGTCGAAGATGGGCAACCTGCCCGGTGTCGTGACGTTCCAGAAGCGCCATCCTGTCCTCCCATGGCTGTGGGGCGAGCCTAGCGAAGGACGCCGCCCAAGGCAAAGGACGCGGCAGGGGTCGCAGAACGAAAAAAGGCGCGGGAAAGCCCGCGCCCAGTTCAGGAAGAGTTCCGGCAGATCCGGGGATCAGCCCTGCCAGAACGTCCGACGCGCCTCCCGATAGGCGACGTGCCGTTCCAGGCCCACGTCCCGCAGAAGATGGCCATCAAGCTGCGCCAGCGCCTTTCGGGTGCGCTGTCGCTCTGACCATTTCGCCAGCACGACGGCAAATCGCAGCGCAAGGCTCGCCAGGACCGGCAGCGGGCGCTGCGCGTCAAGATAGGCGATAAGCGGGGCGTGTGCAGTCTGTGCCATGGGGTACTCCGTAACCTTTGTGTTGGTACAATTTCCTTGTGTTTCGTGGGATTGTGATACAATGTGCCAATATGGGCGTCGAGAAAAACATTGTGACCGATACAATCTTCGCACTCTACGAGCGTCAGCCAGAGGGGCCGAAGTATCGGATGCTGTCCGCCGCGTTGCGACAGGGGGTGGCGAAGGCGCTGTTGCCGCCGGGCACGCAGCTGCCTCCGGTGCGCGACCTGGCCTGGAGGCTGGGCATGACGCCGGGCACCGTGGCGCGGGCCTATACGCTGCTGACCGACGAGGACCTGCTGTCCGCCGAGGTGGGGCGGGGCACCTTTGTCAGCGGGCAGGCCGAACAGCGCCCGCCGCTGTATGTCACCCGCCCCTGGACCGAAGGCCCCGATGGCGCCGAGATGGTGAACCTGTTCACCGCGCGCCTGCCGGATCTTGGCCAGATCAGCCTTATAAACGAAAGTTTCCAGCGCCTTGCCCTGCGTCCCGACCGGGCGCTGCTGGATTATCCGACCGCCGCGGCCTTTGCCCCCGCCCGCCGGGCGGTGGTCGATTGGCTGTCCGCCGTGCCGCTGGGGGTGCTGCACCACGAAGACGTGGTGCTGTCGCACGGGGCGCAAAGCGGCATCTCGCTGGTGATGCAGGCGGTGCTGCGCGGCCGCCGCCCGGTCGTGATGGTCGAGGAGCTGGCCTATCCCGGGTTTCGCCGCGCCGCCGAACTGCTGCGCGCGGATATTGTATCGGTGCCGATGGATGAACACGGCATTGTACCATCCGCGCTGGAAGAGATCGCGCGCAAGCACGAAGGGCAGATCCTTTGCACCTCGCCCGAGCTGAACAATCCCACCGCGATCGTCACCCCGTCGGAGCGGCGGCGCGAGATCGCCGAGGTTGCCCGCCGCTGCGGCTTTGACGTGCTGGAAGACGATTGCACCTTTCTGGGCGAGACGCGCGCCGAAACCTACCGCGCGCTGCTGCCCGAACAGGGCTGGTTCGTGTCGTCCATCTCGAAGACGCTGACACCGGCGCTGCGCATCGGCTTTGCCATCGCGCCGCAGGGCAAGCGGCTGATGCTGCGCCGCGTGGCCGAAAACGGGTTCTTCGGCCTGTCCCGCCCGCTTGCCGACCTTGCCGAAGACCTGCTGACCCGGGACGAGACGCGCGAGATCGTGCGTTCGGTGCGCCGGCGCAACGCGGTCTATGTGCGCGCGACGGTCAATGCGCTTGGCGGGCATGACCTGGGCTGGCACCAGCATTCGCCCTTTGCCTGGCTGCGCCTGCCGCAGGGCTGGCGCTCTGCCGCGTTCTGCCTGGCGGCCGAAGCGCAGGGCGTGCAGGTGCGCCCGGCCGAGGATTTCGCCCCCCGAACCGGCTTTGCGCCCCACGCCATCCGCATCGGCATGAACGCGCAGGTGGCGCTGAGCGATTTCGAAGACGCGCTGGCGCGCCTGCGCTGCCTGCTGGACAACCCGCCAGAGCAGGGGATGATGGCCTGAGGCGCGATTTTGTGGGGTATCCTGATACCTAATTTGCAAGCCATTGTTTTGTAACGTATAATTCGACTATCGCGCGCTTGACTGGAAAATTCCCACGCGTATAACCCCGCAATCGGAATTCGGGCGCAATGCGCATGGCGCGGCGGGTCCACCTCTACAAGCTCAAGGGCAATCCAATGAAAACCTTCTCTGCGACTCCGGCAGACATCGAGAAGACATGGATCGTGATCGACGCCGAGGGCGTCGTTCTGGGTCGTCTTGCCTCGATCGTTGCCATGCGTCTGCGTGGCAAGCACAAGGCCACCTTCACCCCGCACATGGACATGGGCGACAATGTCATCGTCATCAACGCCGACAAGGTGCAGATGACCGGCAAGAAGCGTGAAGAAAACTTCTACTGGCACACCGGCCACCCGGGCGGCATCAAGTCGCGCACCAAGGCCCAGATCCTGGAAGGCGCGCACCCCGAGCGCGTGGTCGTTCAGGCGGTCAAGCGGATGCTTCCGGGCAACCGCCTGTCGCGCAAGGTCATGACCAACCTGCGCGTCTACGCCGGCGCCGAGCACCCGCACGAGGCGCAGTCGCCCGAAGTGCTGGACGTCAAGTCGATGAACAAGAAAAACACCCGGGTGTAATCATGGCCGATCAGATCAATTCTCTGGAAGAGCTCGGCGAAGTCGCCGGGATCGAGACTGCCCCCGAAGTCATCGAAGAACCGCGCGAGCCGGTTCGCGATAACCTGGGTCGTTCCTATGCCACCGGCAAGCGCAAGGACGCGGTCGCCCGCGTCTGGATCAAGCCGGGTTCAGGCAAGGTCGTCGTCAACGGCATGGAAAGGAAGGCGTATTTCGCCCGTCCCGTGCAGCAGATGATCCTGCGCCAGCCGTTCTCGGTCGCCGGTGTCGAAGACCAGTTCGACGTCTATGCAACCGTCAAGGGCGGCGGCCTTTCGGGCCAGGCCGGCGCGGTCAAGCACGGCGTGTCCAAGGCGCTGCAGCTGTACGACCCCTCGCTGCGCTCGGCTCTCAAGGCCGCAGGCTTCCTGACCCGCGACAGCCGCGTGGTGGAACGCAAGAAGTTCGGTAAGCGCAAGGCGCGCCGTAGCTTCCAGTTCTCGAAGCGCTGATCCACAGCTTCCAAGACATGGCATCGCGCGCCCCGGCGCGCGGTGCCTTTTCAGGACAAACGGCCAGGAACCCACGCCGTTGCCGACCCCAACCCTTCATTTCGTTTGTACCGCGCGCAAGCTGTCCACCGGCAGCACCTTCATGCGCGCCGAGCAGATGCGCGACGCGCTTGCCCGTTACTGCGAGGGGCGCATCGACGCGCATGTGATCCTCATGCCCGAGCGGGGCGATGGCCTTGCGGCGCAGGAACGCTGGGCACTGTCGGTGCCGCGGGATTCGGTCTATTTCTTTCCGAAAACCTCTGTCAGGGCGCTGACCACCGCCGCCGCGCAGATTCTGAAACTGCGAACGCGCGGGATCCTGTTCGATCACGTGGATGAGGTGCCGCACAGGCTGCGGCTGGCCCTGGCCGACCGCCATATCTGTTGCACCCACGCGCAGTTTGCGCGAATTCGCGCGATGGCCTCGGTGGGTGACCGCGCGCGGCTGGTGTTGCACGCCGCCGATCTGCGTCTGGATGCGGTCCAACCCGCGCAGCAGGATCGCTTTGCGCCGGTCTACCTTGGCGATCCCGCGAACACGGAAATTCCCGATGCGTTGCGCAGCCAGATCGCCGTTCTGCCCGCGCGGACCCGTGACGAATTCGCGGACCAGATCCGCAACCTGTCCCACTACAACCTGCATTTCGCGGGCCGGTCGTTTCGCAAGGGCCAAGAGGGCGCCGCCAAGCCGTTCCTCAAGGGGTTCACCGCCGCAAAACTGGGTGCGCCCATCCTGCTGCCCCGCGATGTCGAGGATGCGGTGCATTTCCTTGGAACCGATTACCCATATTTCTATGACCCCGCCGTGGGACCACAGGCGGTGTTCGAACGCGCCCGCGATGAATTTGGCGGTCCGGTCTGGCAAGACGCTCGCCTTCGCCTTCGCGATACAGCCGCGCAATCGCACCCCCAAGTGGTTGCGACGCAGTTGCTGAACGTGGTGAAAGAGCTTTGCTGAACCCCGACCCCGATCAAAGATCGCTGATCCAAGAAAGCGCCGTGATGAAAGCTTGCATTGTCGTCGGAACCTACCTGTCGCCGGGCCAGACCTTTGTGAACCGCCATATCCAGCACCTGTTCGGCGGCGCGCGCTGCGTCATCGCCGACATGGTGACCCCGGATGCGCCAGGCGAGCCCGCAGCGCTTGCGGTCGGCGAGGGGGCGGTCGATCGATCCTTGCCGGAACGTCTGTCGCGGCCCATGGTGCGCGGCGTGAACCACCTGCGCCACGGGTCCAGCCGGATGCCCTGGGGCAGCGCGCGCCGCGCCGCGCTCGCGTTTCTGGAACAGCACAAACCTGATGTGATCCTTGCGGAATTCGGACCGCAGGGCGTGGCGCTTGCCCCCATTGCGAACGCTGCCGGCATTCCGATGTTCTGCTATTTCCGTGGCTCGGACGCGTCTTCCCGTCTGCGCCACGACCATGTCCAGCGTGCCTATCGCAAGATGATGCCGCGCCTTGCGGGGGTGTTCGCGGTCAGCCAGTTCCTGCTGGACAACCTTGCCTCGGTCGGCGTGACGCATCCCAACGCGCATGTGATCCCGTCGGGGGTCGATGTGCGCCGCTTCGTGCCCGGCGAAAAGCGCCCCGGCAGCGTGTTGGGCATCGGGCGTTTCGTCGAAAAGAAGCACCCGCTGCTGACCATCCGCGCCTTTGCCGAGGCGTCGCGGGATCACCCGCAGGCGCATCTGACGCTGATCGGCGATGGTGAACTTTATGGCCCCGCACAGGCGCTGGTGGCCGAACTGGGGCTGGGCGACAAGGTGTCGCTGCCCGGCGCGCTGCCCCATGACGAGGTGCGCGCCCATCTGGAACGGGCCGAGATCTATGCCCAGCATTCGGTGACTGCCCGCAACGGCAATACCGAAGGGCTGCCCACCTCGATCCAGGAAGCGATGGCGGCGGGCTGCGTGATCGTATCGACCGAACATGCCGGCATCCCCGAGGCGGTAACCCCCGGCGAAACCGGCTTTCTGGTGCCCGAACATGACGCGGCGGGCTATACCGCTGCGCTGGCGCAGGCGCTTTCGCTGCCCGCCGATGCCCGGGAAGGAATGTCGGTCGCGGCGCGCGAAACGGCCGTGGCGCGGTTTGACAACGCCGCGCTGCTGGTCCGGCTTGAGGATACGATCCGCGAGACGTTGCGCAACCGCTAGCTGTCGGGCGCCAGCAGGCCAAGCCCGCGCAGGTAGATGCCGATCCCCGTTTCCAGCAGATCCTCTGGCGGAAAGGGCGATCGCGTGCCCGGGGAATTGCGGGCGAACAATTCCACCACGCCGTGGCTCATCGCCCAGATATGGGCCGAGAACATGCTGGCGGGCGGGCGTTTGCCGGGAGGGATGTGGCGCGACAAATCCTCGGCGGCGCGTTCGAACACGGCCCGCGCGCGGGCGGACACCGCCGCCAGTTCGGGCGAATGGTTCACGCTGATGCCGCTTTCGAACATCGAAATGTAATGGCCGGGATGCTTGCGGGCAAAGGCCAGGTAGGCACGCCCCGTCGCCTCGAACGCGGCCAGCGCCGAGGGCTGGCCGCTGTCATAGGCGTATTGCATCACGTCGGCGAAGATCTCGTAGCCCTGCCGCGCGGCTTCGGCGATCAGGTCCTCGCGCCCGCCGAAATGGCGGTAGACGGCGGCGGGGGTGACGCCCGCCAGCTTGGCCGCTTCGGACACGGTAAAGCCGGTCGGGCCCTTGGCCTCGATCAATTCAAGCGCCGCGTCGACCAATGCCTGGCGCAGGTTGCCGTGGTGATAGCCGCGCTTGCCCATCAGGCGTTCCAGATCTCCGGTCCGCCGCAGATCGTCGCATCGGGCGTGCCCACCGCGCGCTGCGATTTCTGCGTGTAGTCCAGCTGGCCCAGCACGTGGCGCACCGCCGCAAGCCGGGCGCGTTTCTTGTCGTCGGACCGGATCACGGTCCAGGGGGCCTGCGCCGTGTGGCTGCGCGACAGCGTTTCCTCGATCGCTGCGGAGTAATCATCCCAGCGTTTCAGCCCCTCGACGTCGATCCAGCTGAGCTTCCATTGCTTCAGCGGGTCCTGTTCGCGCTTGATGAAGCGGCGCAGCTGTTCGGCGCGCCCGACGTTCAGCCAGAACTTGAACAGGCGGATGCCTTCGTTCACCAGCATCTGTTCGAACTGCGGGACCTGGGCAAAGAAATGTTCGCGCTCGGCTTCGGTGCAAAAGCCGAAGACCTTTTCGACCACGCCGCGATTGTACCAGCTGCGGTCGAAGAACACGATCTCGCCCCCGCTGGGCAGATGTTCTATGTAGCGCTGGAAATACCACTGCGTCGCTTCGGTATCGGACGGTTTGCCAAGCGCCACCACGCGCGCCCCGCGGGGGTTCAGGTTTTCGCGGAACCGCTTGATGGTACCGCCCTTGCCGGCGGCATCGCGCCCTTCGAACACGATGGCGATGCGCTGCCCTGTGTCGCGCGCCCAGGCCTGCATCTTGACCAGCTCGATCTGCAGCGCCTCCATTTCGCGTTCATAGGCCTTGCGCTTCATTTCTTCGGAATAGGGGTAGGAGCCGGACAGGATCTCGTCCTTGTCGGCGCGTTTCAGCGCGTTGCGGATGTCGTCCGGGGCTTCGGATTGGTAGAACGTGCTGATGGCACCGTCGAAGGGAAGGGTCACGGCCGGCGGTCCTTTGTTGTTCGTCTTGCAGGGAATATGGGGCGGAACCGGGTCTAACGCAAACCGGCGCGGCGCGTGGCGCGATCGATGGCGGCGTCCATCTGCGAGGCGGCGACGTGCTGCGCCGCATGTCCGACGCCGGGCAGCACCACAAGGTTGGCGCCGGGGATCTGCCGGGACGTGGGCAGTGAATGGATGCGCAAGCCCACGGTGGTGTCCGCATCGCCGTGCAGCAATTCGACCGGCAGGTCCAGCCCCGGGTAGCGGGGCACCATCATCGCGATTTCGGATTTCAGCGAGGCGCGTTGCAGCGCGTTTTCCCGCAGCGAGTCCGGGCGCAGCGCCAGTTCGGCGCCGATATGCGCCGCGTAGCCGGGCGGCACGGGCTGGGGCGCAAAGACCGATGCGATGGCCTGCTGCACGCGATCCTCGCCCGCAAGGGCCGAGATGGCCGGGTTCGCCAGCGCGCCCAGCGGCCCGGCGGTCAGCCGGTAGAACAGCGGCAGGCCGGTGTCCCAGGTTTGCGAGGCCGCCGACACCAGCACCAGCCCCGAGAGGGAGCCCGGGTGTTCGACCGCCCAGGCCAGCGCCACCGCGCCGCCGTAGCTGTGGCCCACGACGATGGGGCGGGGCGCGCCCAGCTTTGCCGCCGCGGCGGCGAACAGGTCCGCCTGCTGAAAGATCGACGCGCCGTCGTCGTCGATCCGGGGCGTGTAGCCAAGGCCGGGGCGATCGAACGCGATCACGCGGTAGCGGCGCGACAGCCGGTCCACCGCGTCGAAGGTCCAGTCGCGCAGGCTGCCGCTGGCGCCGTGGATCAGCACCAGCGCGGGGCCGCTGCCCTTTTCCACGTAATGCACGCGGTGGCCGTTCACGGTCAGGAACCGGCCCTCGGGCGGGTATTTGGCGGCGGCCTGCGGCGCGCGATCCCCGGGCTGCTGCGCGCAGCCCGCAAGCGCCGCCATCGCCAGCAGCGAGGCGGTGAAGCCGCGCCGCCTCATGCGGTGACCCGCCGCTCGCGCCAGTCGGTCTTGTCCATGCCGATGCGCGCAAGGTCGAACGGCGTGGTCTGGTAGATCTCGTTGATCCAGTTGCCGTAAAGCAGGTGGGCGTGGCTGCGCCAGCGGTTCTGCGGCGTCTGGGTGGGGTCGTCGTCGGGGTAGTAGTTCGCGGGCACGTTGATCGGCGTGCCCGAGGCCACGTCGCGGTCGTATTCTTCCTTGAGCGTGCCGGAATCGTATTCAAGGTGGTTGAACACGTACAGCGCCCGGTGGCAGGGGTCTTCGACCAGCGCGGGGCCGGTTTCGGGCGAATGGATCAACACCGGCAGGCCGGCGGCCTCGACCTCGGCGCGGCGCACTTCGGTCCAGCGCGACACGGGCATCACCATGTCATCGGAAAAGCCGCGCAGGAACGGCGAGGCGGGCGACAGGTTCTGGTGACGCACGCAGCCGAATGCCTTGTGGTCCAGCAGGTGCTTCTTGACCCCGTGGAAATGGTTGATCATCGCCATCGCGCCCCAGCACACGCCAAAGGTCGAATGCACGTGGCTTTGCGTCCAGTCGAACAGGCGCGTCAGCTCGTCCCAATAGGTGACGTCGGCGAATTCCAGGTGCTCGATCGGCGCGCCGGTGATGACCAGACCGTCGAATTTCTCGCCCGTGGCCTCGACCTCGGCGAAGGGGCGATAGAACGCCTCCATGTGTTCGGCGGCGGTGTTGCGGGTCTGATGTTCGGTCATCCGGATCAGCGAGAATTCGATCTGCAGCGGCGTTGCGCCGATCAGCCGGGCGAATTGCGTTTCGGTCTGGATCTTCTTGGGCATCAGGTTGAGCAGCGCGATGCGGATCGGGCGGATGTCCTGCCGCGCGGCGCTGTCCTCGTCCATGAGCGACACGCCCTCACGGGTGAGAACGTCATAGGCGGGCAGGTCGGAGGGCAGGCGGATGGGCATGGGGTCTCTCGGAAATGTCAGGCCCTGTTAGATAGGGCGGCGCGGGCGCGGAAACAAGCGTCAGCCGGGCAGGGCGGCGGCGATGACTTCGGTAAAATCCGCCGGGTCGCGCACGCTTGCCACGTCCGAGGCATCCACCGTCACGCCCCAGTTGCGGGCCATCGATTCGTAGCGCGGCTGGCGGTGGGCCAGGGCGCGCGCATAGGTCCAGCGGATGAAGCTGTCGGGATCGACCGAGCTTTCCGCCTGCCCGGTCTCGTCAAGGTAGGCGGCCCAGGCGCGGACAAGGAAGGCGGGCTGGTAGGCCATCGGCTTGGGGTCGCGATCAAAGCGGCGGATCAGCTCGGCGGTATGCGCCTCGCTGCCCCGGATCCAGACCATCAGCGCCGAGCGGCTGAGTTCGGTCAGGATCGCATCGCCGGGATCGTCCGGGTCGACCCATTCGCAGATCGACCCGCCCGTGTCGCAGACGAAATGCGGATAGCCGTACAGGTCCTGCGCGCGGTCGATGAAATAGCGCGTGTCCAGCAGGGCCTGTTCCTCGGCGCGGCGGAACTGGTCCTGGCGCAGCTGGTAGGTCTGCATCGGCAGCCCGCCGCGCGCCGGATCGCCGGGCTTGCCCAGGTAGGCCGACACCGGGCGCAGGTTGTGAAAGGTCAGGTTGGACCCGATGTAGATCGAATCCGACAGCAGCAATTCGCGCAGGAAGGGCACCTTCATCGCCTCGCGCTTGGCGTTGTCGGCGATGTATTCCTGCATGTAGCGGGTGCCGATGCGGTAATCGATGGAATAGTGGAACCAGTCGCCCTGCGCGCGCAGCATCGACGACACATGGGTCTTGCCCAGCCCCGACATGGCGAACAGCACGATGCGCTTGTGTGGCGCGGCGCGCCAGTCTTCCGCGGTCTTGTAAAGCATCGTTCCCCGTCTTTCCTGCCCGTCCAGATCGCGGACAGGGGTAATGAAGCCGGCCACCGCCGTCCAGCGGCAAACCGGCCCCATCCGCCCGCGTGGATCAGAAGCGGTACGCCACCTTCAGCCCCGCGCCCCAGGCGGTGTTGTCGGTGAAATCCGCACGCGGGGACTGCGCGGTCTGGGGCTTCCCGTCGCCAAGCCAGAAATGGCTGATCCCGCCGGACAGGGTGATGCGCTCGTTGACCGCATAGGCCGCCGTCAGGCGCAGCTGCGTATAGCCCGTGGTGGGCGCCAGCGGCGAGACAAGCACGCCGGTCGGCCCCTCGTAGGTGGCACTGATCGCCCCCGAGAACCGGTCGTTGAACTTGCGCCCCACCCCCAGGGTCCAGGC
>CAXICP010000076.1:0-10407 GCA_964022595.1 uncultured Salipiger sp. | reverse complement strand
GTGTCGCCAGCAGCGACTGGTGCCCGTCGCGCATGGTGGTGTCGGTGATCAGCAGGCGTTTCTGGTCGGCCATCCAGTCGGCCACCGCCTGCGCGCCCTTTTCGTCAAGCAGCGTGCGCGTGCCTGAGGGGGGCGTTTCATGCTGCTGGGCAGGGGGCTTGGCCGGTTTGAGTTCGGGCGCGGGCTTGGGGCGGCCCTGCACCTCGGGGTGGCCGTTGACGGTGATGTCCGCGATATAGGTCAGCACCTTGGTGCCCCGGTCGCGGCGCTTTTTGAAATCGAACAGCTCGGGCGTCGTGTCGATGAATTTCGTGCTGTACTGGTTGTTCAGGAAAACCGGGTGTTTCAGCAGGTTGATCACGAAGTCGATGTTGGTGCTGACGCCGCGAATGCGGAATTCGCGAAGCGCGCGGTCCATCCGGCGGATCGCGGCCTCGGGCGTGGCGGCCTTGGCGGTGACCTTCACCAGAAGCGAATCGTAAAAGCGGGTGATCACGCCGCCGGCGTAGGCGGTGCCGCCATCAAGGCGGATGCCCATGCCGGTCGCGCTGCGATAGGCGGTGATGCGGCCGTAATCGGGGATGAAATTGTTGGTCGGATCCTCGGTGGTGATCCGGGTCTGCAGCGCGTGGCCGGTCAGGCGCACATCGTATTGCGACGCCTTGCCGGTGGCCTCGGCGAGGGATTTCCCCTCGGCGATCATGATCTGCGCCTGCACGATGTCGATGCCGGTCACTTCCTCGGTGACGGTGTGTTCGACCTGAACGCGGGGGTTCACCTCGATGAAGTAGAACTTGCCGGTTTCCATATCCATGAGGAATTCGACCGTGCCGGCGCATTCGTAATTCACATGGGCACAGATCTTGCGCCCCAGCTCGCAGATTTCCTCGCGCTGCGCTTCGGAAAGGTAGGGCGCGGGGGCGCGTTCCACCACCTTCTGGTTGCGGCGCTGCACGGAACAATCGCGTTCGTACAGGTGGTAGATGTTGCCCATCTTGTCGCCAAGGATCTGCACCTCGACGTGGCGGGCGCGGATGATCATCTTTTCCAGATAACCCTCGCCGTTGCCAAAGGCGGCCTCGGCCTCGCGCCGCCCTTCAAGCACCTTTTCCTTAAGCTCGTCGGGCCCGTTGATGGGGCGCATGCCCCGCCCGCCGCCGCCCCAGGACGCCTTGAGCATCAGCGGATAGCCGATCTGTTCGGCTTCGGCGGCGATGGCATCCCAGTCATCGGCGAGCACCTCGGTGGCGGGAATGACCGGCACGCCGGCTTCCACCGCGACCTTGCGGGCGCTGGCCTTGTCGCCAAGGGCGCGCATGGTTTCGGCGCGCGGCCCGATGAAGGTGATCCCGGCGGCATCGCAGGCGTCGACGAACTCGGGGTTTTCCGACAGCAGGCCGTAGCCCGGATGGATCGCGTCGGCGCCCGAAAGCTTGGCGACGCGGATGATTTCGGGGATCGACAGGTAGGCCGCGACCGGGCCCAGCCCTTCGCCGATGCGATACGCCTCATCCGCCTTGAACCGGTGCAGCCCAAGCTTGTCTTCTTCGGCAAAGACGGCGACCGTCTTCTTGCCCATCTCGTTCGCCGCCCGCATGATGCGAATGGCGATCTCTCCCCTGTTCGCAATGAGAATCTTGTTGAACTCGGGCATTGCGTGATCTTCCTCCGTCTAGGGCCTTTTCGACCGTGACGCAGAGTGAACGCCATGCCGCAGCGCGGCGCAAGGCGGGTTTGCAAACTTAGCCGCAAAATTATGCAGCCTTTGCATATCCGGCGGGCACTAAATGCCGCGAACGGGCGGCGCCGGGCGAAACCACCGGTGCCGCAATCACCGTCAGACCGGGTCGCCGAACGCGTCGCGCGCCTGCGCATAGGCCGTGGCGGCCTGTTCGATCTGCTGGGCGCTGGCACTGGCGGTGGCGGCGTCCTGTTCGCTTGCCTCCTGTGCCTGCGCGGCCTGATAGGCGGCAAGCTCGGCCGAACTGATGGCGCCGTCGTCGTTGGTATCCGCATCCGGGTAGACGTCGATCAGCGGGTCGTCGGTTTCTGCGCTGGTGTCGGTGGTTTCGGTTTCGAACAGCGCGGTCACCAGCGAAGCGGCGTCGGCGCCGCCACCCCCCTCGGCCGATCCACCCGGCGGAGGCCCGTCGGGCGGCGGCCGGCTGGGCGGCGTGCCCTGCTTTTCGGCCGCGGCGGTTTCCGTCGTGGCGGTCGGTGTCGTGGGCGACGTGATGGCGGCAGAGCTGTACAGCCCCGCGCTGGCGCCGCCCAAGGCAGAAATGGACATCGATGAGCCTTTCTCCTGGGGTGATCGTTCCGGTCTGCGCCGCGCGTCTTTCCCGATCGTTAAGACGCACCGCATCGGGGCCGGCATTTCCCCTGTCTTTGTTTCAACTTGCGTTCACCTTTTCCCTATCCACGGCTTTCTTGTGAACGTAACGGGAACGCTCTCTTTCCATCGGGCGCGTGTGCGGCTAGATTGACGCGCATGAGCACATTCGACGACATGGACGCCTTCGAGGGCGCATCGCTGTCCGCCCGCGCCATGGCCGCGCGGCCGATGCCCTATCTCGACGATCTCAACCCGGCGCAGCGCGAGGCGGTCGAACGGCTTGACGGGCCGGTGCTGATGCTGGCCGGGGCCGGCACCGGCAAGACCAAGGCGCTGACCGCACGCATCGTGCACCTGCTGACCACCGGCAGGGCGCGCCCGAACGAAATCCTGTCGGTGACCTTCACCAACAAGGCCGCGCGCGAAATGAAACTGCGCGTGGGCCGGATGCTGGGCCAGCAGATCGAAGGCATGCCCTGGCTGGGCACGTTCCACAGCATCTGCGTCAAGCTGCTGCGCCGCCACGCGGAACTGGTGGGGCTCAAATCGAACTTCACCATTCTGGACAGCGACGACCAGCTGCGCCTGCTCAAGCAGTTGATCCGCGCCGCCAACATCGACGACAAGCGCTGGCCCGCGCGCCAGCTTGCCGGGCTGATCGACAACTGGAAGAACCGGGCCTGGGTGCCGGCCAAGGTGCCCGCGTCCGAAGCGTCGGCCTACAACCATCGCGGCACGGAATTCTACGACCAGTACCAGGCCCGCCTGCGCGAGCTGAACGCCTGCGATTTCGGCGACCTGCTGCTGCACATGGTGACGATCTTTCAGAACCACCCGGACGTTCTGGAACAGTACCAGCGCTGGTTCCGCTACATCCTTGTGGACGAATACCAGGATACCAACGTGGCGCAGTACCTGTGGCTGCGGCTTCTGGCGGGCGGGCATCGCAACATCTGCTGCGTGGGCGATGACGATCAGTCGATCTATGGCTGGCGCGGCGCCGAGGTGGGCAACATCCTGCGGTTCGAAAAGGATTTTCCCGGCGCGCATGTGGTGCGGCTGGAACAGAATTACCGCTCCACCGAACATATCCTTGCCGCCGCATCGGGCGTCATTCGCGGCAACGAGGGGCGCCTTGGCAAGGAGCTGTGGACCGAAGCGGGGGGCGGCGAAAAGGTCCGCCTGATCGGCCATTGGGATGGCGTCGACGAGGCGCGCTGGACCGGCGAGGAAATCGAATCGCTGCAGAAGGGCACGCGCGGGCTGCGCCCCTATTCGCTGGATGACATGGCGATCCTCGTGCGCGCCAGCCACCAGATGCGCGCCTTCGAAGACCGCTTCCTGACCATCGGGCTGCCCTATCGCGTCATCGGCGGCCCGCGCTTTTACGAGCGGCTCGAAATTCGCGATGCCATGGCCTATTTCCGGCTGGTGGTGTCGCCTGACGATGACCTTGCGTTCGAACGCATCGTCAACACGCCCAAGCGCGGCCTTGGCGACAAGGCCCAGCAGCTGATCCAGGCCACCGCGCGCGAATTCGGCGTGCCGCTGGTGGAAGGCGCGCGCATCGCCGTGGACGAGGGGCGCATCAAGGGCAAGGGCGCCGGGCAGCTGCGCCTGCTGTGCGAAAACCTTGGCCGCTGGCGCGAGACGATGCTGGGCCCGGTGCTGCGCGCGGGCGATGTCGAAGCCGGCGACACCGAAACGGTGATCGATGACGAGGCGCCTTTCGTGGTGGGCGAAACCCGGCGCGGCGCGCCGCGCGTCACCCACATGGAGCTGGCCGAGATGATCCTGGACGAATCCGGCTACACCGGCATGTGGCAGGCGGACAAGACGCCCGAGGCGCCGGGCCGGCTGGAAAACCTCAAGGAACTGGTCAAGGCGCTGGAACAGTTCGAAAATCTTCAGGGGTTCCTGGAACACGTCGCGCTGATCATGGACAACGAAAGCGACGAGGCGGGCGAGAAAGTGTCGATCATGACGCTGCACGCCGCCAAGGGGCTGGAATTTCCCTGCGTCTTTCTGCCGGGGTGGGAAGACGGGCTGTTCCCCTCGCAGCGCTCGATGGATGAAAGCGGGCTCAAGGGGCTCGAAGAAGAACGGCGGCTGGCTTATGTCGGCATCACCCGGGCCGAGGAAATCTGCACCATTTCCTTTGCGGGCAACCGGCAGGTGTTCGGCCAGTGGCAATCGGCGCTGCCCTCGCGGTTCATCGACGAACTGCCCGAAGACCATGTCGAGGTGCTGACCCCGCCCGGCCTTTATGGCGGCAACTATGGCGCGGCCTCGCCCTATGGCGCGGGGTCTGGGCTGGAAACCCGCGCGGCCGAGGCGAATGTTTACAATTCCCCCGGCTGGAAGCGGATGCAGGCGCGGTCGGGCCAGCGCCCGGTCAGCCAGCCGCGCGAAAGCCGCTCGCAGGTCATCGACCTGACGGCGGTATCGGCATTCGAGATGGGCCAGCGCGTGTTCCACCAGAAATTCGGCTATGGCGAAATCCTGGGGATCGAAGGCGACAAGCTGGAAATCACCTTTGAAAAGGCCGGGGTCAAGAAGGTCGTGGCGCGCTTTGTCCACGCGGATGACGACGTGCCCTTCTGACCGGGGCCGTCAGCCGCGCGGCATCTTCAGCACGACGTTGCGCCCGCTTCGGGTGAGGTGCAGTTCGCCCTCGCCGATGGCGGCGACGCGGCCCCCGTCCAGCCTGTCGCCGACCTTGACGTTCTGAAGCCGCCCGTTCGACAGCCGCACCAGCGCTCGCCGGTTCGAGGATGACCCGAAGACGCCGATCAGGTTCATCTCGCGCAGGTTCAACTGGTTCGACACCGTCGCCTGCCGCGCGACATTGGCGTTCTGCGGAATGTTGGGCGTGGGCGCGGCCACCGGCGCAGGGGCGGCGCGCACCGTCGTTTCCTCGGCCCGCCTGGCCATGTCTTGCGGGCGCAGCTGCGGTTCGCGCGAGCGGGCGACCGCAAGCGATGTGCCCGTGGGCACGTCGGCGGCGGCGGGCGGCTCGGCGGGGGGCGCAGGTTCAGGTGCGGCGGTTTCCTCAGGTTCGGGGTCGACCGCGGGCTGAAGGCTTTCCGGGCGTATCACCGGGCGCTTCTGTTCCAGCTCGGCGACCGAAATCCCCTGCAGCACCACCCGTTCGCTTTGTTCCACAAGATCGCCCGGGCGCACCGCCGGGCGGCGCGCGCCAAGCGCGGGATCGGCGGCGGGGCTGGCGGGCGCAGCTTCGGCGCCATCCGCGTCGGGGGGCGCAACGCTGCGCGTGGGCGGGACGCGCGGCGGCGGACCGGTAAAGACCCGCACCCCGTCGGGCGATACCGCGCCCTCGGGCGTTGCGCGCACCAGCCCGCGCGCGTCCAGGTCGAACCGCACGTCCGGCCCCGGCGGCAAGGCCACGGGCAGCGCCATCGCGCCGCCCTCGGGGCTGGGTTCGGGGGGCAGGGCCACGGCGTCGAACTGCCCGACATCGGGATCGACCGAGGCGACATAGACATCGTCGATGCTGTCGGGGCTGGCGTCGGGCGGCGCGGCCGGAGACCGCTGCCAGATCCCGGTCGCGGCGTAGCGCGCGGCGGCTTCTTCGGGCGATGGCGATTCGCGCGCGGGGGCGGGCGCCGGCGCGGCCGGGGCTGGCGCCGGGCCGGGGTCGGGGGGCAGCAGGGCCTGAACCTCGGGCGGGTTTTCGGGTTCGGCGGGCGCGGCGGCGACTTCGGTTTCAGTGGTTTCAGACGGGCCGAACAGCCGCGCCAGCCCCTCGTCGATATAGGTCGATGCCCAGGCCGCGACCGCAAGAAGGAACAGCAACAGCGCCACCGTCAGCATCAGCCCCAGGAATCGCGGCTTGCCGCCGATGTCATCCTCGCGCCGGGCGCCGAAGACGGTCATGCGGCGGCGCTCTTCGTCGGGATCGACGGCGCCGGCCATGGCGGCCTGCATGGCGGGGGGCGCTTCGCCCGGCTGGGCGCGCGCGGGGGCGGGTTGCGCCGGTTTGCGCCGTCGCGCGGGGGCCGGTGTTTCGGGCGCTGGCGATGGGGTGGGTTCCACCATCGGCGCCGGGGCGGGCGCCTGCCCGGAATCCGCCGCGCGGCCGGCTCGCAGCGCGGGGCCGGACGGGCGCGGCGCGGTGGCGGGCGCTTCGCTGGTCACCACCGTCTGCTTGCCGCTTCCGGCGTCGGCAGACAGATCGCGGCTGGCGCGGATGCTGCTGAAACTGGGGGCGTTTGCGTCCGGCCCGGCGGGGTCCACGGCGGGGCGGATGCGCGGCGCCGCCGGTTCGGGCAGGGGGGCCAGCGCAGCGCTGCGCGCCTCGCCCCCGGGGCCGAAGATGCCGGTGCCGAAGCTGACGGGCGCGGCGTCGGGCTCAGCAATTGCCGGCGCGGGTTCGCCAAGAAAGGCGGGGGCTGGGCCGGGGCCGTCATCCACCGCTGGCGGGGCGCTTGCGCTGGCCGTGTCGTCGGAAACGGCAGGGGCCGCCGGGCCGGGATCGGGGGCGGGGGGCGGAGCCGAGCGGTCCGCGCGGATCGGCTGGGCGATCCGCTGCGGCGCCGGCCCGCCCCAGCCCGAGGCCGCGCCAAAGAAAGGCGCGCCGGCAAAGCCGGCCCCGGGGGCGGGGGCGGCGGCAAAGCTTACCGGTTCGAAACCATGCGCGGCGATGAAGCTTTCGGCCTCGTCCAGCGTTTCGCGCGCCACGGCGGCGACCTGCAGGCGGCCCTGCACGGGCTGCCAGTCGAACACCAGTTCGGCCACCTTGTAGGGCGTCGCCCCGTCCAGCGCCGCGCGAGCCGCATCCACCCGCGCGGCGTCACCGCCGGGGTCGGGCAGGTCAAGATAGCGGATCTGTTCGTCCGGCAGGATCAGCAGCACCTGCCGCCCGTCCGGGCCGGTCTGCGCCGCCCGGGCGCACAGGCCCGCAAGCGCGGCGTCGGGATCGCCGGCGTCAAAGGACATCTCGGCCAGCGGCCGCCAGACGTCGCCGTCTTGGACCAGCAGGGCGATACCGTCGGAAGAAAGCGAAAGCGCGTTATTCGAAGCCATGCGCATGGTCTATCACTGCCCGGTCGTCATGAGGAGCCCCTGTCGGGCCTTGCGCGCAGCATACAGCAGCAGACCGCCGAGAGGAAGAAAGCCTTTCCGGCGGGGGTTGCGGCGGCGATGGCGCGGGCGCATCCTGCGGCGTGCAAACGATCTTCCGGAGGTTTCGATGATCCGTTCCCCGCTTTCCCCCCTGGCCGCCGGACTTGCGGCCGTGCTGGCGTTGGCGCCGCTGGCGGCCCCGGCCGAGGGCGCGCGCCTGACCGTCACAGGCGAGGGCAGCGCCGCCGCCGTGCCCGACATGGCAACCGTGTCGCTGGGGGTGACCGCGCAGGACCCCGAGGCCGGCGCGGCGATGGACCAGGCGTCGCGCGCGGCGGCGGATATCCTTGCGCGGCTTGACGGGCTGAACATCGCGCCGCGCGACCGGCAGACATCGGACATCGGGCTGCAGCCGGTCTGGAGCCGCTATGATTCCGATGACCGCCGCATCACCGGCTACGAGGCGACCAACAGCCTGACCGTGCGGGTGCGCGATCTGGAAAGCCTTGGCGACGTGCTGGCCGCGGTGACCGAGGGCGGCGCCAACCGGCTTTCGGGCCTGACCTTCGGGTTGCAGGAGCCGGGGCCGGTGATGGATGCGGCGCGCCGCGACGCGGTGGCCGATGCGATGGCGCGCGCCGGCGTGCTGGCCGAGGCGGCGGGCGAAACGCTTGGCCCGATCCTGTCCATTTCCGAGGCCGGCGGCAGCGCCCCGATGCCGATGATGGAAATGGCGCGCATGGCGTCTGCCCCCGTCGCGGCGGGCGAACAGGTGGTGTCGGCGCAGGTCACGGTGGTGTTTTCCCTGGCCGGGCCGGACGGGGAATAAAGGCCGCCCCGGCCTAGCCTGCCCTAACCCAGCTTGCGCAGCAGGCGCAGCAGCGTATCCTTTTCCCGTTCGCGCAGGGGGGCCAGCGTCTGGGTGCTGACCTCGATCGCGGCCAGCGTGGCCTCGTCGATCAGCGCGACCCCCTCGGGGGTCAGCGACACAAGGTGCCGGCGCCGGTCATCGGCGTCAGGCGTGGTGCGCAGCAGCCCGCGCAGGATCAGCCGGTCGACGACGCCCTTGGTGGTCGCCCCGTCCATAGCCACCGACCGGCCCAGCCGGTTCTGCGACATGGGGCCGTCTTCGGCCAGCCGGTGCATCACCGAAAACTGCGTGGGCGTCAGCTTGCCCGGCACCGTTTCGGAAAAGATTGTGGAATTGCGCTGATACGCCTTGCGCAGCAGGAAACCGATCTGCTCGTCCAGCAGGTAGCCGTGATCGGCGGACGTGCGGGCCTTTGGGGTGTCGTTCAAACCGGGGTCTCCTCTCCGGGGCAGGGGATTAGAGCCATTCGCGCCCGAGGGCAACGGCGCACGCGCCCTTAGACCGACAAGTAGGCATCGCGGATTTCCGGATGCGCCTCGAGCTCGGCGAAGCTGCCGTCGAACTTCTTTTCGCCGCCTTCGATGATGATGGCCCGGTCGGCCACGGCGCGGGCGAAATGCAGGTTCTGTTCCGAGATCATCACCGTCAGCCCCTCGGCCTTGAGCCGCAGGATGGTGGCGGCCATCTGTTCGACGATCACCGGGGCGATGCCTTCGGACGGTTCATCCAGCAGCAGCAGCGCGGGGTTGCCCATCAGCGTGCGGGCGATGGTCAGCATCTGCTGTTCGCCCCCCGACATGTGCTTGCCCCGGTTGGCGCGGCGTTCGGACAGGTTGGGAAAGATGCCGAACAGCTGATCCACCGTCCAGTGCGGCGCATCCTTGCGCGCGGGCTGGCGGCCGACTTCAAGGTTTTCCAGCACCGTGAGGTCGGTGAAGATGCGCCGGTCTTCGGGCACGTAGCCGATGCCGCATTTGGCGACGCGAAAGGCGGGTTCGCCCACCAGTTCGCGCCCCTGGAAGGTGATGGCGCCCTTGCGCGGCTTGACCAGCTGCATCACCGATTTCATCGTTGTGGACTTGCCCGCGCCGTTGCGGCCCAGCAGGGCGACGACCTCGCCCCGGCGCACTTCGAAGGACAGGCCGGACAGGATGTGGGCCTTGCCGTAATAGCTGTGGATGGCATCGACGCTAAGCATCTGCTTCCTCCTTGAAGAGCGTGCCGCCGCCCAGGTAGACCTCTTGCACCTTGGGGTTGTTGCGCACCTCGGCGGCGTTGCCGTCCGCGATCAGCTCGCCCCGGTTAAGCACCATGATGTGGTGGGAATGGGCGAAGACCACGTCCATGTCGTGTTCGGTGAACAGCACGCTGACGCCCTGGTCGCGCACGATGTCGGCGGTCAGTTGCATCAGGTCGATCCGGGCCGACGGGGCCATGCCGGCGGTCGGCTCGTCCATCAGCAGCAGGCGCGGGCGGTGGCACAGGGCAATGGCAAGTTCCAGCCGCTTGAGATCGCCATAGGCGAGGATCGAACAGGGGCGGTCGGCCTGCGCTTCCATGGCGACGGTGCGCAGAAACCCCATCGCCTCGTCGCGGTACATACGCCAGGCGCGCGGGGCGATGGAAAAGATGCGCCGGTGGTGCGACATCAGGGCCATCTGCACGTTCTCGATCACCGTCATGGACTGGTAGGTGCCGGTGATCTGGAACGTGCGGCCCACGCCCTTGCGCCAGATGTCGCGGGGGTTGCGCCCGGTGATGTTCTCACCATCCAGAAACACCTGCCCCTGGCTTGGTTTCAGCTGCCCCATCAGCATGTTGAAGCAGGTGGACTTGCCCGCGCCATTGGGGCCGATCAGCGCCTTCAGCTCGCCCTTGGCGACGCTGAAGCTGACGCCGCTGACCGCGACAAAGCCATTGTAGCTTTTCTTGAGGTTCTCGACGCGCAGGATCTCGGTCATTTCACCACCTCTTCGTCGATGTTGCGGATGCGGCGCCACAGGGTGCGCAAGGTGCCCACGATGCCTTCGGGCATGATGATGCCCACGGCGATGATCACGAGGCCCAGCAGCAGGCGCCAGTATTCAAGCCGGGTGAGCCAGTCTTCGACCGTGGT
>CAXICP010000075.1:0-10448 GCA_964022595.1 uncultured Salipiger sp. | reverse complement strand
AGCGCAACGATGGCGACGATGCGCGCATCATCGCGGTCGAAGGGCGGCCCATCGCGCCCGGCGACAGCGTCAGCGTGCCCAACGGCCGGGTGGTGATGACCGCCAAGGGGTCCTTGAACTTCACGCCCGACAAGGGTTTGCAGATGGAACCGATCTGGATGCCTCCGCCCGAAGGCGTGGTGACACAGTTCATTGCCATTGCCCGGGACGGTTATCAGAACGTGGCGCTGCTGGAACATGTTGGCTGGTCGCTGTGGCGGGTGCTTGCGGGCTTCCTGCTGGGATCGCTTGTCGGGATTCCGCTGGGCTATGCCATGGGGCTGTCGGGCTGGGCGCGCGGGTGGTTCGACCCCATCGTCGAATTCATGCGCCCTGTGCCGCCGCTGGCGCTGATCCCGCTGGTCATTATCTGGTTCGGCATCGGCGAGAACGGCAAGATCGTGCTGCTGTTCCTTGCGGCGCTCTGGGTGATGATCATCGCCGCGCGCGCGGGGGTTTCCGGGGTCAACATCACCAAGGTCCACGCGGCCTATTCGCTTGGCGCGTCGAAATGGCAGATCCTGCGCCACGTGATCGTGCCCAACTCGTTGCCCGAGATATTCACCGGGGCGCGGGTGGCGATGGGCGTGTGCTGGGGCACGGTCGTTGCGGCGGAACTTGTCGCCGCCGAAAAGGGCGCGGGCAAGATGATCGTCGCGGCGTCGAAATTCCAGGCCACGGACATCGTCATGATGGGCATCGTCATCATCGGTCTGATCGGTTTCGGCATCGACATCCTGATGCGCAAGGCCGAGGTCTGGCTCGTGCCCTGGAAGGGCAAATCCTGACCTGCGCCCTGGAAGGGCAAATCTTGAACAGTGCCCTGGAAGGGCAAATCCTGACCGCCTGATCCCCTAACCAGAAACAGACAGCGCCGCCCGGGCAGGGCGGCGCTGTTTTTCTTGCGGCAGCAGTGTCTAAAGCAGCCCCGCCAGCCCCTTGGCCCCGGTCAGGATCGCCGAGACGAACAGCACCCCCAGCGCGGCGATGCGGTAATGTCCGTCGCCCAGCCGGTTGAACAGCATCGTGCCCAGCCATGTGCCCGCCATCACGAAAGGCCAGGCCATCGCCGCCCGCAGCAGCATGTCCCAGCGCAGCACGTCCGCGCTGATCGCAAGCGCGCCAAGTGCGATCACGGCGGTAAAGGCAAAGAACAGCAGCAGCGACGCCCGGCTGACCGTCTTGTCCGCCCCGCGCCCCAGGAAATAGGCCACCGCCGGCGGCCCGGGCATCGCGGCAAGCCCGCCCAGCAAACCGGCCAATGCGCCTGCCATGATCGTCGGGCCCCGGCCGTCGCGGATGCGAATGCGCGCCAGCAGCGCCGCCAGCCCAAGCAGCACCACGGCGGCAATCGTCAGCCGCAGCACATCCGCCGGCAGCCGCGTGGCGAAATAGGCGCCCACCGGCGTGCAAAGCAGCGCCCCGGCGCACAGCAACCCCAGCGCCTTGCCATCGACGCTGCGCCGGATCTGGATGAAATCCACGGGCGCGGCGGCGATCTGCAACATCTGCGCCAGGATCACCGCCTGCAACGGCGCCATGCTGAGGCTGTAAAGCGGCACCGCCGCCAGCGCGAAGCCAAAGCCCGTCACACCCCGCAGGAATCCCGCCGCGCCGCTCGCGGCCAGCAGCAGCGCAGCATCCTGCATCAGGGCGGCGTCAGTCAAAGTTCATGACGATCGTTTTCGACCGGGTGAAATGTTCGACCATCGCTTCTAGCGAGGCTTCCTTGCCCTGGCCCGACCGGCCAAAGCCGCCGTAGGACACGTTGGGCTGGATGGTCAGGTTCTGGTTCACCTGCACATAGCCCGCATCAAGCCGGGCCGTGCTGTCCAGCGCCACCGACAGGCTGCGGGTCCAGACCGACGCGGCCAGCCCGTAATGGGTGGAATTGGCCAGCGCGATGACCGCGTCGTAATCCGACCAGCCCTGCACCACCGCAACGGGGCCAAAGATTTCCTCCATCACGCAGGGATGATCATCCGGCAGGCCCGACAGGATGGTCGGTTGCAGGTACAGATCCGGCGACAGGGCGGCGGATGTGGGCAGCTGGCCGTAGCGCGTGACCGTGGCGCCCGGGGTGGCCTCGGCCCTGGCGATGTAGCCCTTGATGGTGGCAAGCTGGCGGGGGTTGATGATCGTGCCGACATCGGTCGCCTCGTCCAGCGGATCGCCGATCACCAGCTTGTCCAGCCGGGCGCCAAGCCGGTCCATGAACGCATCCTTCAGGCTGTCATGGACGTAGATGCGGCTGGCGGCAGTGCAGCTTTGCCCCTGCCGGGTGAACCGCATCCCCGAAATGGCACCGGCGACGGCCTTGTCCAGATCCGCGTCCTCGCAGACGATCATCGGAGACTTGCCCCCCAGTTCAAGCGACACGGGCACGATCCGCCCCGCGCCCACCTTGGCGATGCTTTCGCCCACCGCTTCGGACCCGGTGAAGGTGATCTTGGCGATGTCCGGGTGTCCGGTCAGCGCGGCGCCGCAGTCCGGCCCGGTGCCGTTCACCACGTTCAGCACGCCGTCGGGCAGGTGCTTCATCATCAGCTCGGCCATCAGGAAAGTGGCAAAGGGCGCTTCTTCCGAGGATTTCACCACCACCGTGTTGCCCGCCACAAGCGCCGGGCCGACCTTGAGAGCGAACAGCACAAGCGGGACGTTCCAGGGCACGATCGCGGCCACGACGCCAAGCGGTTCGCGCGTGGTCATGGTCAGCATGCGCGGGTCATAGGGCACGGTCTGGCCCTTCAACTCGGATCCCAGCCCGCCGTAGAATTCGACGATATCGGCGGCGACGGCGACCTCGCCGCGGCATTCGGTGCGGATCGCCTTGCCGGTTTCGCGCGCCAAGACCTGCGCGATCAGCTCGGCATGTTCGGCCACGGCGCGCGCAGCGGCGGCGACGCGCCTGCCCCGCTGGCGGGCCGGAACCTGCGCCCAAGGGGACTGCGCCGCCTTTGCCGCGGCCACCGCCTTGGCGGTTTCGTCGCCGTTGCTGGCGGCGGCCTGCCCAAGGACAAGGCCGGTGGCCGGGTTCAGCACGTCAAGCGCGGCCCTTGCGGGCACGCGGGCCCCGCCGATCAGGTTGACCTGCCGATAGGCAGGAAAGGTCGCGTCGGGTGTGGCGGGAAGGGTGGTCTGCTCTGTCATGGGGGGCCCTTGATCGGTGCGTTTCAGCTGATCTGGTATAGGGCCCGCACCGTCCCGCCGCGTAGGGCCAGAGCCGCACTTTCGTATAGCCAGATCGTCAGGGGCAGGCGGCGCCCCTGACGCGACGGGGCCGGTCGCCCCCGCGCGCCGATCCTTGCGGGAAGGATGGCGTTTTTACCCGCGCGCCAAGGGCATAGGCCAGGGTGCGCCCGATCACGGCGCTTTCGCGAACGGCAGCGATTGCAGGCCAAGCGCCAGAAGGAACAGTCCCGTCAGGATCAGCGTGATCGTCGGCGCCGGCGCCGCGTCCAGCCAGAACGAGGCATAGACGCCCGTCGCCCCGGCGGTAAGGGCGGCAAGCACGGCCACGACCATCATCGGCAGGAAACGCCGCGTGAGCAAAAACCCGATGGCGCCGGGCGCGATCAGGTAGGCGACGGACAGGATGATCCCCACCGACGACAGCATCGCCACGATGGTCGCCGAAAGGATCGTCAGCAGCCCGTAATGCAGCCAGCCCACCCGCAGCCCGATCATCCTTGCCTGCACCGGATCAAAGGCGTGGGCCAGGAAATCGCGCCATTTTGCCCCCAGGATCAACGCCACCCCGCCCGAGATCAGCCCGGCCGTCCACAGGTCCTGCGACCCCACGCCCAGCATGTTGCCGAACAGGACGTGATCAAGATGCAGCCCGCTGTCGATGCGGGTGTAGATCTCGATCGCCGCCGCAACCTTACAAGAGAACACGACGCCCATCACCGTATCCTGCTTGATGCGCGAATTGTCCTTGATGAACCCGGTCCCAAGCGCGCAGACCAGCCCCGCAAGAAAGGCGCCCACGATCAGCGGGATGCCCGCCACATAGGCCAGCACCACGCCGGGCAGGACCGCGTGGCTGGTGGCGTCTCCCATCAGGGACCAGCCCTTGAGCACGAGAAACGTGCTGAGCATCGCGGCGGCGGGGGCGATCAGCAGCACGATCAACAGCGCGTTCTGCATGAACGCAAACTGGAAGGGGACCAGCAGATCGCCCATCATGTCGCCTCGCTTGCGGGGGCGGGGCGGGCGGCCTTCATCGCGCGCCGGGTTCGGGCGCGGGCGGCCAGCATCCCGTGGCGGGGCGCCAGCGCAAGCGCCACCAGGAACAGCGCCGTCTGAAGGCAGACGATCACGCCGCCGGTCGCGCCGTTGAGAAAATAGCTCAGGTAGGCGCCCACCGCCGAGGTGATCGAACCGATCGCCACCGCCAGCACCAGCAGGCGCGACCACCGGGCCGCCCGCGCCTGTGCCGGCCCCCCCGCCGTCCCCACCAGCGCGATCACCAGGAACGCCCCCACGGTCTGCATCGCCGCCACGGTCGATGCCGACAGCAGCGTGAAGAACACCAGCCGCAGCGCCGTGACATTCAGCCCGATGGACCGCGCATGGGCTTCATCGAAGAACACCGCCAACAGGTCGCGCCATTTCGCCAGAAGTACCGCCAGCGACACGCCCCCGATGATGGCAAGCTGCGCCGTGTCCTGCGGGGTGATCGCAAGGATGTTGCCCATCACGATGGTCTGGATCGACACCGCCATCGGGTTCAGCGACACCATGAACAGCCCCAGCCCGAAGAAGGCGGTGAAGATCAGCCCGATCACCACGTCCTCTTTCAGGCCCGAGCGGCTGCGCAGGAACAGCATCGCCAGCGCCGCAAGCCCGCCCGACAGGAAGGCGCCAAGCGCAAAGGGCAGGCCCAGCATGTAGGCCCCCGCAACGCCGGGCACCACGGAATGGCTTAGCGCGTCGCCGATCAGCGACCAGCCCTTCAGCATCAGATAGGCCGACAGAAAGGCGCAGACCGCCCCGACCAGCGCCGACACCCAGATCGCGTTGGTCATGTAGCCGTATTGAAAGGGTTCAAGCCAGGTCATGACTGCGCCGCCTCGAAGGGCGCGCTGTCTTGCGCCGCCTCATCATGGGGCGTCATGGCGGCGGGGGCGTGCAGGCCAGGATCATCCAGCAGGAAGTGGCGCAGCGTGCCCCCGAAGGTCCTCCGCAGGTTGGCGGGGGTGAACACGTCGCGCGTGGGGCCATGGGCCAGCACGGTCTTGTTCACCAGCACGACGCGGTCGCAGAATTCGGGCACCGAGCCCAGGTTGTGCGTCGCCACCAGGATCACGCGCCCCTCGGAGCGCAGGTCGCGCAGCAGCGCGATGATCTGTTCCTCGGTCGTGGCATCGACGCCGGTGAACGGCTCGTCCAGCAGGATCACCTGCGCATCCTGCGCCAGCGCCCGGGCAAGGAAGACACGCTTTTTCTGCCCGCCGGAAAGCTCTCCGATCTGGCGGTCGCGAAAGGCGGTCATGCCGACCCGCTCAAGCGCCACCGAAACCGCCTTGCGGTCGGCGGCGCGTGCCCGGCGCAGGAATCCCATGTGCCCGTAGCGGCCCATCATCGCCACGTCCTCGACCAGCACGGGAAAGGTCCAGTCGACCTCTTCGGCCTGGGGAACATAGGCGACGGCCTGGCGCTTCATCATGGCCGCGACGGGCTGGCCCAGGATTTCGACCCGCCCGGCAGAAACGGGAACAAAGCCCATCAAGGCCTTGAACAGCGTCGATTTACCGGCGCCGTTCACCCCGACCAGCCCGGTGATCGTGCCGCGCGGAATGCTGAAGCTGGCGTCGTGCAGGGCGGTGTGGCCGTTGCGGTAAACCACCGTGACGCCGCTGGCGCTGATGCCGTCGGTCATGGTTGCAGCCCCTGCACGATGGTTTGCGAGGTGACGCGCAGCAGGTCCAGGTAGGTGGGCACCGGCCCGCCGGCTTCCGAGATGCTGTCCACGTAAAGCACGCCGCCATAGGCCGCGCCGGTTTCCCGCGCGACCTGCCGGGCGGGCTTGTCGGACACGGTGCTTTCGGAAAACACCACCGGAATGTCATGGGCGCGCACCGCGTCGATCACCTTGCGCACCTGTTGCGGCGTGCCCTGGGCGTCGGCGTTGATCGGCCACAGGTACATCTCCTGCAGGTTGAAATCGCGGGCAAGATAGGAAAACGCGCCTTCCGAGGTGACCAGCCATCGCCGGTTCGGCGGCAGGGCGCGGGCGGCGTCGCGCAGCGGGCCGATGACATCCGCGACCTGCTGCTTGTAGGCGCGGGCGTTGGCGGCATAGGTCTGCGCGTTGGCGGGGTCGGCCTGCGCAAGCGCCGCGCGGATGTTGTCGATATAGATCAGCGCGGAATCAAGCGCCATCCAGGCGTGGGGGTTGGGCTTGCCGTCGTATTCGCCGCCCGCGATCGCGATGGGCGTCACGCCGGTGGACACGGTCGCGGCTGGAATGTCGCGCAGCGTGCCGAAGAACTGTTCGAACCACCGTTCCAGGTTCAGCCCGTTCCACAGGATCAGGTCGGCGCCCTGCGCGCGCACAAGGTCGCGGGGCGTGGGGGCATAGCCGTGGATCTCGGCGCCGGGGCGGGTGATCGACACCACCTCGGCTGCGTCGCCGGCAACGTTGCGGGCCATGTCGGCGATGACGGTAAAGGTGGTGACGACCTTGAGCCGGTCCTGCGCGGCGGCCCCGCCGGCCATGCCGGCAAGGGCCAGCCCCCCGGTCATGCCAAGGATGGTGCGTCTGTCGATCATCATGTTCTCCGTGTTCCTTCACATGCATTTAGGAATGATTTGCAACTGTCAAGCCAGATGCGAGCGATTTGCAACTGGGTCTTGCGTCCGGGCCGGAAAATGAGCGATCAAGAGGCGATGAACGACAAGCACCGCCGCACCGAGAATCTGACAGACGCGCTGCGCCGGGCCGGCGTGCGCATCACCCGCCAGCGGGCGGCCTTGCTGTCGGTGCTGGCCGATGCCGATGACCACCCCGAGGCGACCGAACTGCACCGCCGCGCCGAAGAGGTCGTGCCCGGCATTTCGCTGTCGACCGTCTACCGCACCCTGACCGAACTTGAGACGCAGGGCGTCATCCTGCGCCACCAGTTCGAAGGCACGCCGGCGCGGTTCGAACACACGGAAACCCGCCACCACGATCACATGATCGACGTGGAAACGGGCGAGGTGGTGGAATTTGCCAGCGACCGCATCGAACGGCTTCAGGCCGAAATCGCCGAGACGCTGGGCTATGAAATCGTGCGCCACCGGCTTGAACTTTACGTGCGCAAGAAGGGCGGCGCCGACTGACGCGGCCCGCTGGCATCAATGGAAATCGGCGCGCGGGATAAGAACATAACGGTAACCTTGTGTTCACGCCGCCGTGTGTAACCTTTCCCCATGGCGATGCGGCCAAGGAGATTGCGCGAGCGATGCAGCTGACGAATGACACTTGGGCGGCGGGCGACCGGCCCTCGGCCCTGATCGTAGATGACGACGACGCCGACCGATATCGCCTGACGAAGATGGCGCGCCGGGCGGGGCTGGATTTCACCTTTCACAAGGCAGAAAACCTTGCGCAGATGCGCGCGCGGCTGGCAGAGCGGCGGTATGACATCGTCTTTGTTGACCACTGGCTGGGAATCGAAAGCGGGCAAGAGGCGCTGGACCTTCTGCGCGCCCATCCGGGGCAGGCCGACGCGGTGGTCATCATGGTGACCAGCGTCAACCGCCACGACGTGGTGATCGAAGCGATGCGCAACGGCTGCGATGACTACCTGGTCAAGGAAGAGCTGGGCGTCGATGCCATCCGCAAATCCGTGGCCACGGCCATCGAACGGCGCCTGATCCAGCACGGTCAGCGCGCCCGGGGCGGGCGCCTGGCGGACCTTGAGGCGCGGCTTGATCGGATCGGGGGCGAATGCGCGCCGCAAATGCGCGCGGTGCTTGCGCGGCTGTCACGCGCGGTGTCGCGGGCGATGCTGCAGGACGAAACCGGCCGCCGGCGTCCCGATCAGCACGAGATGATCGAACTGTGCCTGAACGGGCTGACCTCGCTGCAGGAAGTCGAAGACGCCTGCCGCACGGCCCTCGCGCCCGATGACGCGCCGATCCGGGCAGCCTTTGCGCAGGACAGCCCGTGACCGGGCAACAGGCAGCGCGCATGGCGCATTGAGCGGCGCGCCCGCCGGCGCTAGGGTGGTTTCGGCAGGACGGAGGTTGCCGTGACATCCCGCATCGATCAGATCCTCGCCCGGATCGACCAGCTTCACGACGAGCTTGAGCACGAGATCGCAAGCCGGCGCGAAACCTTTCGCTACGGGCTTGAACAGGGGCGCGTGCGCTTCGAAGCGCAGGCACGCGCCCGCCACAAGCGGTTTCGGACCGGGCTGGCGACATTCGTGGCCCGCGCCAACCCGTGGCATATCGCGACGGCGCCGGTCATCTACGGGCTGATCCTGCCGTTTGCCCTGCTGGACCTGTTCGTCAGCCTTTACCAGGCGATCTGTTTCCGGGCCTATGGCATCCCGCGCGTGCGCCGCGCCGATCATATCCGGATCGACCGGCACCATCTGGCCTACCTCAACGGCATGCAAAAGCTGAACTGCGTCTATTGCGGTTATTGCAACGGGCTGCTGTCCTATGTCACCGAAGTCGCATCCCGGACCGAAGCGTTCTGGTGCCCCATCAAACACGCCGCGCGCGTCACTGCGCCGCATGCGCGCTATGCGCAGTTTCTTGATTACGGCGATGCCGACGGTTTTCAGGACGGGCTGAAGGCATCGCGCGAGGCGCTGAAAAAAGACTAGAACGCCTTGAAAGTCAGCGTGGTCAGCGTGCGTTCGATCCCCTTGATCCCCGCAAGCCGTTCATTGATGAAATGGCCGATGTCGTGCCCGTCGGGGATGTACAGCTTGACCAGCAGGTCCCATTCCCCCGACGTGGAATACAGTTCGGAATGGATTTCCTTCAGCGCGATGTCTTCGGCGACCGCGTAGGTCGTGCCGGGGGTGCAGCGGATCTGGACGAAAACGCAGGTGGTCATGGCGGTCTCCTTTGCGGGCAAGCTGGCACAGACGCCACGGCCCCGCAAGCCGCGCGCGTGCCCGCTTGGCGCGGCGCAAGCACCGGCCTATAAGCGGGCAAACACGCCCCAAAAAGGCGTCACCGGACAGGAGACCCCCATGCGCAAGGCCACCATCGCCCGCAGCACCGCCGAAACCGAAATCGACGTGACGCTCGACCTGGACGGAACGGGCGTTTACGACATGCAGACGGGCGTCGGGTTCTTCGATCACATGCTGGACCAGCTGTCGCGCCATTCGCTGATCGACATGACCGTGCGGGCCAGGGGCGACACGCATATCGATGACCACCACACCGTCGAGGACAGCGCGGCATCCGGCGCTATGGCTCGTGCCTGCTGGCGATGGACGATGCGCTGGTGCGCTGCGCGCTCGACCTGTCGGCGCGGCCCTTCCTGGTGTGGAACTGCGCGCTTCCGGCGCAGCGGATCGGCAGTTTCGACACGGAACTGGTGCGCGAATTCTTCCAGGCGCTTTCGACCCATGGCGGGATCACGCTGCATGTGGACCTGCTGCACGGGGTGAATTCGCACCACATTGCCGAGGCGGCGTTCAAGGCGGTGGCCCGCGCCCTGCGCGAGGCGGTGGAACCCGATCCGCGCAAGGGCGATGCGATTCCGTCCACCAAAGGCGCGCTTTAGGCGCGCCGGTCAGCCCGCCGGGGCCAGCGCGGCCTTGCGCGCTGCGGCAAGCGATCGCACGGGCTGCGCGGCCTTCACCTCGCGGGTTTCGGCATAGGCTTCGTGGTAGCGTTCGAATTTCGTAAGGTCATACAGGTAGTTGACCATCACGCCGCCCGATTGCGCCATGCCGTTTTGCGAAAGGTCGGCGCCCGCGTGGACCGCCTGCACAAGCGCGCCGTTGCCAAGGTGGAAACGCGCGACCGGATCGACGGGCTGGCCATCCTCGCGCTTGGCGTTCAGCAGGTAGCTGGCGGCGAGCGCGGTCATCCCCTTGTCATCGCTTGCGTCCCACGGCAGGCCCTGCGCGTCCAGCCAGCGCACCAGCCCCGGGATGGGCGAGAGCGTGACAAAGGTTTTCAGCCCCGGAAGCGCCGCCTTGATGTCGCCCACGACCTGCTTGATCAGCGAATTGCCGAACGAGATCCCCGCCAGCCCGGGCTGGCAGTTGGAAATGGAATAGAACACCGCCGTATCGGCATCATCGGGGGGCATGGGCACGCGGTCTTCGGCCAGCAGCGCCTGGATCGATCCGGGAATGCCCCGGGTCAGGGCGACCTCGACGAAAATCAGCGGCTCGTCGGGCATGGCGGGGTGGAAGAAGGCAAAGCAGCGTCGGTCCTGC
>CAXICP010000074.1:0-10494 GCA_964022595.1 uncultured Salipiger sp. | reverse complement strand
GCTGATCCGCGCCCACCGTCACCGCGATCTGCGCCGCCAGCCGGTCGTTGTCGCCATAGCGGATCTCGTCCGTCGCGACGGTGTCGTTTTCGTTTACGATGGGCACCACGCCAAAGCCCAGCAGCGTTTCCATCGTGGCCCGCTGGTTGAGATAACGGCGCCGGTCGGCGCTGTCTTCAAGCGTGACAAGCACCTGCCCCGTCACCACGCCGTGGGGGGCAAGCGCCTCTTCCCATTCGCGCGCAAGGCGGATCTGCCCGACCGAGGCGGCGGCCTGGCTCTGTTCCAGTGGCAGCGCGCTGCGCGGCAGGCCCAGGATGCCGCGCCCCAGCGCGATGGACCCGGACGAAACCAGGATCACGTCGGTTCCGCGCGCGCGGATCGCGGCGATGTCTTCGGCGATGGACTTGACCCAGGGGCCGCGAAAGGCGCCGGTTTCCTTGTCCACCAGCAGCGCGGAGCCGATCTTGACGACCAGCCGCCGCGCGGCGCTCAGGGTTGCCATGCGTCGTCATCCTCGGGGGTGGCGGGGGCGCGGGCGGCATCCACATAGGGGCGCAGCGCGCGCAGCACGTCGACCGTGCCTTCCTTGCTGGCGCCCGACATCAGCATGACCTTTTCGCCCGAATGCGATTCAAGCTCGTCCTTCAGAAAGGCGCGTTCCTCGGCATCCATCGTGTCGATCTTGTTGAGCACCACGATGCGCGGCTTGTCCGCAAGGCCGGCGCCGTATTCCTCGATCTCGGTGACGATGGTGTCGTAATCTTCCAGCAGCGTGCCCGAACTGCCATCGACCAGATGCAGCAGCACGGCGCAGCGTTCCACATGTCCCAGGAACAGATCGCCAAGGCCGCGCCCCTCGTGCGCGCCTTCGATCAGGCCGGGAATGTCCGCCACGACGAATTCGCGGTTGTCCACGCCCACGACGCCAAGGTTGGGATGCAGCGTGGTAAAGGGATAGTCGGCGATCTTGGGCCGCGCATTCGACGTGGCCGCCAGAAAGGTGGATTTGCCCGCGTTCGGCAGGCCCAGCAGCCCCACGTCGGCGATCAGCTTGAGCCGCAGCCAGATGGTGCGTTCCACCCCCGGCTGGCCGGGGTTGGCGCGGCGCGGCGCCTGGTTGGTCGCGGTCTTGAAATGCAGGTTGCCCCAGCCGCCGTTGCCGCCGCGCGCCAGCAGGATCCGCTCGCCCAGCGTGTCCAGATCGGCAATCACCGTTTCCTGATCCTCGTCCAGGATTTCTGTGCCAACGGGTACGCGCAGCACGATGTCTTCACCGTCGCGCCCCGTCATCTGGCGCCCGGCGCCGGCGCGGCCGTTTTCGGCAAAGAAATGCTGCTGGTAGCGGAAATCGATCAGCGTGTTCAGCCCGTCCACGGTTTCCACCCAGACGTTGCCGCCCCCGCCGCCGTCGCCGCCGTTGGGCCCGCCGTATTCGATGAATTTCTCACGGCGGAACGAGACGCAGCCGTTTCCCCCGCTGCCGGAGCGGATATAGACTTTGCAAAGGTCGAGAAACTTCATCGGGTCGGGTCCTGGAACTGCGCCCCGGCGCGGGGCGGCGAAAAGCACCCGGTCCCGGGCGCCAGACTTGGGCAAAAAGGGGCCGGACGGGCGCGCCCGGCGTTGTGGTGGCGTTTAGCGAGTGTGGCGCCAATTCTCAAGCGCCCCAAGCGATGCCGCCCCTTGAAACATGGGGCAATCGGCAGCGGCGGGGCGGTTTGACTGTGAAGGGGCGTTTTCCGGATACGGGCGGCCCGGCACAAGGCCGGCGCCGCCGTATCGGAAGTAAGTGGCGCGGTTGACGGGGCTCGAACCCGCGACCCCCGGCGTGACAGGCCGGTACTCTAACCATCTGAGCTACAACCGCTCACTGCCTCCGAGGGTGGCCCCCCGAACGTGGAGGCCCTTCTAGGCGGCACCTTGGATGCCGTCAAGCGGTTTCGGCATGCGGTGCGGTGCATTTTTTTCGCACCCCTGCGCGGGCGTCAAATCGGGCCCGCCAAAGCCTTGCATGGCAGCCTTTTGCGCCCCCGTTCAGCCGCCCGGCGCCTCCGAAGCCGCGCCGCCCATGTCCCGTTCAAGCGTCGCGCCGAGCCGTTCGATTTCGGCGGCAAGCAGAATCAGCTGGGTGACGCGGCCCGGCTCTTCGGTCCGGGCGACCTCATAGCCGGCCTGTTCGATCAGCGCGGCGGCGGTGCGCAGCAGGCGGGGCGTCGCGCCCTGCCCCCTGAGCTGTCCGGCCTGCGTCACCAATGCTTCAAGCACGTCGCGTTCGTCAGTCACATCGAACCTCTTTCATGGCCGCCCGCTTGCACATGTCGCGATGGGCAAGGGCGGCAAGGGATTGTCGCGCGGGAAAGCCCGGGCGGGCGCGGCGGCCCGATACATCACGATTCCGGGATACATATATATCAATATCAACCGGGGTATAATATCAATCCACGGTTGCGAATTACCTGTACGTCATCCCGGCCTGCCGCGCCCGCCCGGCCTTTACCCGGCGCGGGGCATTCCCTATATATTTTCTCAAGAAAAGGCATGGAAAGGACCGACCATGGACAATGCACCCCTTGAAGGCGCGCCGCTGATCGCCCCCTCCAGCACCGGGCACCCGCTGCACGAGGCGC
Source organism: uncultured Salipiger sp. (assembly GCA_964022595.1). Classification (GTDB taxonomy): domain Bacteria; phylum Pseudomonadota; class Alphaproteobacteria; order Rhodobacterales; family Rhodobacteraceae; genus Salipiger. The sequence continues at coordinate 7,864 of CAXICP010000074.1, read as the reverse complement.
TGGTCGAGGCCTGCCGCACCGTCTACGACCCGGAAATCCCGGTGAACATCTACGATCTGGGCCTGATCTACACGATCGAGATCGACGACGAGAACGCCGTCAAGGTCATCATGACGCTGACCGCCCCCGGCTGCCCTGTCGCCGGCGAAATGCCCGGCTGGGTGCAGGATGCGACCAGCGCAGTGCCCGGCGTGCGCGATGTCGATGTCGAGATGGTGTTCGATCCGCCCTGGGGCATGGACATGATGTCCGACGAGGCGCGGCTGGAACTGGGGTTCATGTAAGCCTGACCTGATCGGGGGCTTTTCGCACGGTCCAACGACAAACTGCGGAACCCCCGAACCGCCGCGCGGTTGAACGACATGCATCGTTTCATCCTTGCCGCCGCGCTGGCGTTGATCACCGCCCTTCAGGCTCATGCGCAAGGCAGCGCGCCGGATCGCTGGTACCCGACCGAGATGGTCAATCCCGGCCTTGGCGACGCGCCCGAAAACATCGACCGCACCACGCCGCGATCCAGCCTGGAAAGCTTCATGTTCCGCGCCGATGACGAGGATTGGGAAGGCGCGGCGCATCTGCTTGACCTGTCGTCCATCCCATCGTCGCGCCAGGCCGAAGAAGGCCCGAAGCGCGCGCAGGCCTTTGCCACGCTGCTTGACCGCAAGATCATCATCGACTGGTACGACCTGCGCGACCGGCCCGACGGCGTCGATGCGCGCTCGGCCGATGCCCCCATGGCAGGCGAGCCGCGCCGCTCGCTTCTGCTGTGGTACGTCAAGCTGGGCGACAGGCCGATTCCGATCCGCATCAACCGGGTCAAGCCAGCCAGCGGCGACCCTGTCTGGCTGGTCTCGCGCGAAACGGTGATGTCGCTGCCTGCGCTGGAAGAAGCCTACGGGCCCACCAGCCTTGAACTGATGCTGCCGGACGCGCTGCGCGAAAAGGCGTTCTGGAACCTGCGCTGGTGGGAGGTGATCGCCTTTCCGCTGGTGCTGCTGGCCACGGCGCTGATCGGCATCGCGGTCAACCGGGCACTGTCACGCGGCTTTGACCGGACCCACCGCGATGCGCCGACCTCGATGCTGGTGGCGATCCGCCCGCCGGTGACGCTGGCGGTGATGACGGTGACCCTGACGCTGATCACGCATCACCTGTTCGTCTTCTCGGGGCGCATCGACACGGTGCTGTCGCCGCTGCTGATCCTGGGCGCCGTGGTCGCCGCGCTTTGGCTGATCGTCAACATTGCCGACGTAATCCTGTCGCGGCTGGTGAATTTCGACGGCGACGAGCTGTCCGAAATGGGCGACGGGCAGGAACAGCGGCGCAACATCGCAACGCGGGTGTCGGCGGCGCGGCGCATGGTGATCGTGATCGTGGTGCTGGTGGGCGCGGGCATCACGCTGAACGAGGCAAGCGTGATGCGCTCGCTCGGGCTGTCGCTGCTGGCCTCGGCCGGGACCGCGACCATCGTGCTGGCCTATGCGGGGCGCAACATCCTGACCAACATCATGGCCTCGTTGCAGATCGCGCTGAACCAGTCGGCCCGGATCGGCGACAAGGTGCTGTACAAGGACCACCTGTGTTCGGTGGAACGCATCCATTTCACCTATGTGCAGCTGCGGGTGTGGACGGGGCGGCGCCTTGTGGTACCGGTGGTCGACTTCGTGAACGAGCCGTTCGAAAACTGGACCATGCGCGACCATTACATGATCCGAGAGGTGGTGCTGCGCCTTGCGCATGACGCCGATATCGGCCCGCTGCGCCAAGCCTATCACGAGGTGCTAGACAGCGTCGAAGAAATCCCCGACCGCCCCGCCGATCGGGGGGTTTACGTGCGCGATCACGACGTGTTCGGGCAGGTCGTGCTGTTCCTCGTGCCCACGCCCGACCCCAATTCCGCGTGGGCGCTGGAATGCGAGGTGCGTGAAAAGCTGCTGGAACGGGCGCGCGATCTGGACACCCCGGCCACCCCCCTGTTCCCGCAGGCCCCGCCGGCCGAGGCCGCCTGACAAGGCCGCATGGCGACGCCCCCTTGAGTGACGCGGCAACAGGCATTACCTTTGCACCTCAACCAAGGAGACGCCAATGTTCGGTATTCCCGGAAAGCAGGCCGTGACGATGACCCCCGCCGCGATCGCACAGGTCCGCAAGCTGATGCTGCGCGACAACCGCGCCGGTCTGCGGATCGGCGTGAAGAAAGGCGGCTGCGCGGGCATGGAATACACCATGGATTTCGTCGACGAGGCCGACCCAAACGACGAGATCGTCGATCAGGAAGGGGCGCGTGTGCTGATTGCACCGATGGCGCAGATGTTCCTGTTCGGCACGGAAATCGACTATTTCACCGATCTGCTCGAATCCGGCTTCCGGTTCAACAACCCCAATGTCGCGGATGCCTGCGGCTGCGGCGAATCGATCAAGTTCAAGGATATCGACGAGCTGCAGGCCGAACGCCACGCGGACTGACCGGCGCGGTTTGGCGGGGCAATGCCTGCCCCGCCGCCCCTGCGCGGCAAAACCTGCGCCCTGCCCTTGACCTTGGCCCCTGTCGCCCGATGATATGCCCAATCGTATCAAGGGAGAGACCATGCGTACCAAGCTTGCCGCCGGCAATTGGAAGATGAACGGCCTGACACAGGCCCTGTCCGAACTTTCCGGCATGGAAGAGGCCGCCAGCGGCGCCGCCGAGGTGCTCATCTGCCCGCCCTTCACGCTTGTCGGCGCCGCGGCGCAGGCCGCCAGGGGAATCGCCATCGGCGGGCAGGATTGCCATGCCGAAACCTCGGGCGCCCATACGGGCGACATCGCGGCGCCGATGCTTGCGGATGCGGGCGCAAGCCATGTCATCCTTGGCCATTCCGAACGCCGCGCCGATCACGATGAACATGACGAGCATATCCGCGCCAAATGCGTCGCCGCCTGGGATGCGGGCCTTGTGGTGGTACTGTGCGTCGGGGAAAGCCTTGCCGAACGCGAGGCGTCGAACACGCTGGACATCATCGGCGGGCAGCTTGCGCGCTCGGTGCCCGATGGCGCCACGGGGCACAACCTTGTCATCGCCTATGAACCCATCTGGGCCATCGGCACCGGCAAGGTGCCATCGACCGACCAGATCGGCGATGTGCATGATTTCATGCGTGCCCGGCTGGAAAAGCGCTTTGGGGAAGGCGTGGGCCGGTCGATCCGCCTGCTCTACGGCGGCTCGGTGAAAGCATCCAACGCGGCCGAGATCTTTGCCGTGTCCAACGTCGATGGCGCGCTGGTGGGGGGCGCATCGCTCAAGGCGGCGGATTTCGTGCCGATCATCGACGCGCTGAACGCGGCGCCCTGATCGTTGACCAATCGCGGCGGGTGGCCTTTTGGCGGCCCGCCGCATCGGCGCGGCATTCGCGCCCGCAACATCGACGCTTGAAAGCCCCGGCCAGCTTGGCTAAACCCGCGCAGGCCGGGTGATTAGCTCAGTTGGTAGAGCGCTTCGTTTACACCGAAGATGTCGGCGGTTCGAGCCCGTCATCACCCACCATTCCCCCTGTACCGCGCCCCCGTGGCGACCGCTTCAAGGGGTCCGTCAGACAAGATCGATCTGCACCTCGTCGACCTGCGCTGCCGTCAGGCCGATCAGCAACGCCGATCCGCCCTCCCACGACAGCCGCGCGCCGGCGCCTTCGTCGGTGACCGACACATCGCCCGGTTCGCCCGCGCCAAGGCGCAGCTCGATCGTATCGACGCCCAGTTCGAAATCCCCGACCACATCGGCCCCGGTGTCGAAGACAAAGACATCCACGCCCGCGCCTCCGGTCAACGTGTCATCGCCCGCGCCCCCGATCAGCCGGTCTGCCCCCGCGCCGCCAAACAGCACGTCATCGCCGCCGCCGCCGTGGATGGTGTCGTTGCCGTTGCCGCCCCGCACGGTGTCGCGCCCAAAGGCGCCGCCCTGCCCGGTGTCGGTGTAAAGATCGTTGCCATCGCCTAGCGCGGCGCTGTCCGTGCCGTTCCCGCCGCGCACCGTGTCATGGCCCGCATCGCCGAAAAGCTGGTCGGCCCCCGCCCCGCCAAGCAGGGAATCATTGCCGCCCTGCCCGCGCAGCATGTCTTCGCCCGCGCCGCCGTTCAGCACATCCGCGCCGACCCCGCCCCAGGCGAAATCCGCGCCCTCGCCGCCTTCGATGGTGTCGTTGCCGCCCTCGCCGAAAAGGCGGTCATCATGCCTGTTGCCCTGAAGCTGGTCGCGATCCGTGCCGCCGCGCAGCGTGTCGGCGCCATCGCCCCCGAACAGCCGGTCGGCGCCCCGTTCGCCGCGCAGCAGGTCAGAACCACCGCCGCCGCGGATCGTGTCCGCCCCGGCGCCGCCCCAGACCGAATCCGCCCCGAAGGGATCGCCCTGCCCGGTATCGGCATAAAGGTCATTTCCCAGCCCCAGCCATGCCCGGTCGGCGCCGTTGTCGCCGCGCACCGTGTCATTGCCGTTGCCGCCGTATAGCGAATCGTTCTGCGCGCCGCCTTCAAGCGAGTCGTTGCCCTCGCCTCCTTCGATCAGATCGCTGCCCCCATCCCCGAACAGGGTGTCGGCCCCCGCCTCGCCCGCAAGGCTGTCTGCCCCGCCGTTGCCCCAGGCGCGGTCGTCGCCATCGCCGCCAAGGATGGCGTCGGCCCCCGCGCCGCCGCCGATCGTGTCGTTGCCTCCCTCGCCGCGCAGGTCGACCGCCCCTGCGAAGGAACCCGCGACGATGCGGTCGCCAACCGCAGTGCCCCTTACCGCGTCGATGTCGCTGACCCTGTCGGTATCGCCGAAGCCGTCGACCACGGTGCCCGCGCCAAGATCGGCGATGATGCCTAGCGCGCCGCCGCGGTCCGCATCGCGGCGGTGATCGAGGCTGTCCCAGTTGCTGCTGCCGATGATGGTGTCGGCGCCGCCCAGCCCGCGATAGCTGGTGAAATCCTGCGCCTGCGATCCGGTGAACCTGTCGCCGCCGGCAGTGCCGCGCACGGATTCCATCCCGGTGAACGTGTCGGTGTTGCCGTAACCGTCGATCGCCGTGCCGGTGGCGAAATTCACCGTGACCGCGCCGGTCCCGCCGCCCCAGTGGTCGTTAAAATAGACCAGCGTATCGTACCCGCCCCCGCCATGCAGCGTGTCGTTCCCGGCCAGCCCGGCCCAGCCCTGAAAGATATCCTCGTCCGAGCCAAGGAACAGATCGCCGTCCCCCGAACCTTCGAACCAATGGGCATAGCTGAACACGGTATCGACCATTCCGGCGGCATTCGACACGGCGGTTCCGGTGCCGTTCTCGCCAACCGTCACCACAAGCCCGCCCACGCCCGAGACATCCGCCCAGCTCAGGTCGATGCCATCGCCGTACCGGGTCCACAGGCCCGCGTGGCCGATGATGGTGTCCGCGCCCAGCCCCGGTTCGATGAAATCGCCCGTGGTCTGGGTGTCGGCGTTGCCGCCCGAGGCGTCGATCCGGTCGTTGCCATCGCCGCCGCTCATTTCGTCGCGCCCGGCGCCCCCGATCAGGGTGTCATTGCCGCTGCCGCCGAGAAGCCGGTCTTCACCGTCACCGCCCACCAGCCGATCATTGCCTGCGCCGCCTTCGATGCGGTCATCGCCGCCATGGCCGAACAGCCTGTCATTGCCATCCTCGCCTTCCAGCCTGTCGGCGCCCGCGCCGCCGCGCAGCGTGTCCGCGCCGCCCCTGCCCCGCAAACGCAGATCGCCGCCATAGCTGCCCGCAACCATCAGGTCGGCAAAATCCGTGCCGCGCACTTCGTCGATCAGGCTGACCCGGTCGGTGGTTCCGAAACCGTCCACGATGGTGCCCGCGCCAAGGTCGGCGCGAATGCCTGCGGTGCCGCCGTAGGATTGGTCCTGCGAATGATCGGCGCGATCCCAGCCATCGGTTCCGGTGATCGTGTCCGCGCCCGCCAGCCCGCGATAGTTGATGAAATCAAGCGCCGCCGAGCCGGTAAAGCGATCGCCACGCGCCGTGCCGCGCACCGCTTCCATGCCGCTGAAGGTGTCGATATCACCGAAGCTGTCGGTCGCCCGGCCGGTGGCGAAATTCACGCTGACCGCGCCGGTGCCGCCGGCATGATGCTCGGCGTGGTACAAAAGCTCGTCATACCCGCCGTGCCCGTTCAGGGTGTCGAACCCGGCGCTGCCTTCCCACGCTTCCCAGACCTCGTTGCCTGACCCGTTCATCAGGTCGTTGTCCATGGTGCCGCGAAAGCGGATGGCAAAGGTGAAAATGTCGTTGATCAGCCCGGGAAGGTTCGACACCGCCGTGCCGGAGCCGTTGGCCCCGACGCTCAGCACCAGCCCGCCGGTGCCGGAAAGCCCCTCATAGCTGATTTCCACGCCGATGTTGTCGGCGGCAAAGGCCCCGGCATGGCCAAGGATCGTGTCCTGCCCAAGCCCCGGTTCGACCCAGTCGCCGTAGTCGTGGCTGGCCGCACTGCCGCCCGAGCCGTCAAGCAGATCGTTGCCGCTGCCACCACGCAGTTGGTCTTCGCCCGCCCCGCCGCGCAGCGTGTCGTCGCCATCCCCGCCGATCAGCGTGTCGTCGCCATCCCCGCCGATCAGCGTGTCGCGCCCCGCCCCGCCGATAAAGGAATCGTCGCCCCCAAGTAGGTCGGCGATCCGGTCGTCGCCGCCAAGCCCGTTGATCGTGTCGTTGCCGGCGGTGCCAAACAGGGTGTCGTTGCCATTGGTCGCCATGAAATCCCCCCAGTCAAATCGGTGGTTCGGGAAAATTCTTGCTTCAATGACCTCCATCATGCCGGACTGGGCGACCCTACGTCAACTTCGCGATTCCGCTGCCGGGGGGCGAGGCCTGAAAATACGGGAAACTTTTCGCCCCGGCCCAACGTTGTCGCGCCGCCAGATCCGCAAAGACTGCCGCCCGGAACGATTCTTCGGCGCCTTCGCAGCGGCGCAACATGACAGGAAAAGAAGGGGGGAATGGTGGGTGATGAGGGATTTGAACCCCCGACATCTTCGATGTGAACGAAGCGCTCTACCACTGAGCTAATCACCCGGTAGCGGGCCTATTAATGGAAGGATCAAAGGGGTGCAAGGGGGCATGCGCCACCTTTTTTCCGCGAAGATGCGCCCCGCCCGCGCGATACTGGCCAAAGCCGGCGCTTTGGTCTAATTCCGCCGGGGGAAAAGGGGCACGTGCATGCGCGACATTCGGCTGGTCATCTTCGATTTCGACGGGGTCGTGGTCGACAGCGAGGTCATAAGCGCGCGGTTGCTGGTGGCGGAGCTGGCGCTTTACGGGGTGCAGATCGACCTGCCCTATGTGGCGCGGCACTTTCTTGGGCGCAGCTACCCGGTGGTGCTGCAGCAGATCCGCGCCGAATTCGGCATCGTGCTTCCCGAAGGTTTCGAAGACGATTACCGCGCCCGGCTGGTTGCGGCCTTCCGCAAGGATCTGCGCCTGATGCCGGGGCTGCGGGGCGTGCTGGAACGGCTTGCGCCGCCCTACGCGCTTGCGACCAGTTCCAGCCCGGCGCGGGTGGCGCAATCGATGCAGATCGTCGGGATCTCGGACCTGTTCGAGGGGCGCATCACCACCGTGGCCGAGGTCTCGCGCGGCAAGCCCGCCCCTGACCTGCCGCTGCGCGCCGCCGAAAAGGCCGGAGTTGCCCCCGAACATTGCCTTGTGATCGAGGATTCGCTGGCCGGCGTTCAGGCGGCGCTGGCAGCCAACATGCAGGTCTGGCAGTTCACCGGGGGCAGCCATTTCGCCGGGATGGCCCCGCCCAGCGACGGGCAGACGCGCCCGCATCTGGTGTTCGACGACCTGGCCCGGTTCGGCGATTTCGCGCCCGCCCTGCTGAGAAACGCCCCGCAGGAGAC